>JBDNDI010000018.1:0-15698 GCA_046719195.1 Spirochaetales bacterium
AGTACATATTTATAAACTCCTACCCCCACAACCCCTAAGAGACATACCCCTAGAAGGATAAAGAGCCCCTTCCTAAGGCGAGATTTGTCCGAAGAAAAGGGTACGACCCTATTTCTAATGGTCACGTTAGTCGCGGAAGCGGATTTTGCTAGGTTTGAGGAAACACTTTTAGCCTCTATCCCGGGTTCACTGGTGCTACCGATAGAAGGAGAAGGGGAACTTGGTACAGAGCTAAGGGAAGAAAGGCTTGATTTCTGTTGATCAGTCCCCAAGTTGGATTCCGTTTGCGGGGAGGATTTACCCTTTGTATCAGGGGGGGTTTTCCCTTCATCTACAGTAATCTTGGATGGAATTTCTTTAGAAGTTCCGGTTAATCCACCCTCTTTTTCGCTTACAGATTTTTTATCGGAGGGTGCTTCTCTTTCGGAAGGAGCTTCTTCAGGAGCTTTTGCCTGAAGAGGACGTTTTACCCGTTTAGGGGGAGTTTGTTGCAGACTTTCAAGGAAACTAAGAAGGCGTTCCCGTTCTTGCTTGAAGGTGTCTTCTTTAGGCAAGGAAGATTCAAGCTTGTCAATTTGCTCAATTGTTTTTTCGGCTTGTTGTAATTTCAAAGGAGTTACTAAGCTCTCTAAAGAATAGAATAGGTAAAGGGTGTCAGCTTTAACCCATACATTCCCAGCTATAGGAAGTACCCCTTTCTTTATAGAGGAAAAAGAAAATAAATCTTTATCTCTGCTTTTTTTCTTTATCTGGTAAAGGAAATTGTGAATTTTAGTTTTTCCATCTACCCCTTTTGGGTCTAGGCACCTGCAGGTCTCGGACAGATTCCATAAGAATAGAGAGGATAAAGTATGGTTATTTTTTAAAACTTGCAACAGAGCTGGCTTAAGGAGATGGAGTGCTTCGAGTCCGGGCGTAGTCCGTTTCCACTGCTCCTGGATTTGTAACAGGGCAGAAACTACCCCTTTCCAGCCTTCCAGCTGGGCCTCGGTACTTACCTCTACCCCTGTCTGGGCAAAAGATAGAAGATAAGTGGAAAGGACACTACTTAACAAGGGTGGTTCAGAGATATGAAATCGATAGGGAACTCCCTCTAGTAGGGTAGCACCCAGAGGCAACCCACGTTTTATCAAAGGGCTATACAAGAGGTTTTCGGGTCGCTCTGCTTCCTCCCCTAAGGGAAGGGTAAAGTTGATGGGAAACTCCACCTGTCCCTCTTCTAAACGAAACCTGAATCCTTGCAAATGAATTGTTCCTTTTGGATCCGGTTCTGCTGCAAAGAGGGACGCTCCCATTCCAGAAAATAGATGGAGAACACTACGAAGCATTTCAATATTGGGAGAACCTAGGCGCAATTCCCTTTTATTGATAATGGATCTTTTTAGTCTGCGTAGAATTCCTTCCTGGAAATCGGTCTCGATTCCCCATTGCAACAAGTCAGGATCTATTCCAAGACGGGATAGACCAAAAAGATAGTCGTTTGGAGTTTGAAAAACTCCTATTCGCTGTTCATGGAAAAAATAAACTTTTTTGCCTGCATAGAAAAAACCAGGTTGCTGAAAAGTTTTTAGTAAGTAACGCAAGGGATTTGCTTTAACTATGGAACTAACCCGTTCGGTTAAGTAAATACCATGAAGATCCTGCTCTTCTCGCTGCCGGAGATTGAATAGTTCATCTCCATTGTGATGGACATGGAGGTTGCCACTCTTAAAGAAAAATACTAAGGACCTACCTTTCTCGGGAGATTGTTCAATAGTTTCGTATTCGAATTCGGCTTGGGGTAGATTTTTTTCGTGCAAAAATTGTTTCAGTCTTTCTATCCGTAAGGGGTCTCCTACAAACTTGGTTTCTCCACTAAAGGGTAGTTCAAGATTTATGTGTTCTAAAAAGGGATTGCCTGTATAGTTATCCGTAATAAGCACGGAAGATACATAGGATTTGATTTCCTCGGGTAATGCAGAACTATTGCCAATGCGTAGAAAAGGTCGGTAATCGGTATGGGAAGTTCCCAGGTAGATGAGATAACATTCGTGATCGATATGGAAAACCCGAAGAGCCGGATTTTCAATCATAGTTTTAATGTACATCATTTTTCCAATTTGGTCATCGGGATACTGTTATTTTTTTTAAAGAAACACTAAAATGCAAGCATGATTCGCTGTGAAAGCAGCTATAGGAAAATTATTCCCATTGCTAGTGGCAAGGGAGGAGTGGGTAAAACCGTTTTAACCGCTAACTTAGGTATTGCTCTAGGAAAGGCGGGGTTTAGGACTTTGTTGGTGGATTTAGACCTAGGTGGGTCTAACCTGCACTCTGTATTGGGAATAAAGAATAAATTCCCCGGGATTGGTAATTTCTTATCGGGCAAAAGTCTTTCTTTCAAAGAAATCATCCTGCGTACCGAGTATCCCAATGTATTTTTTATTCCAGGAGATGTACTAGTAACCGGAACTGCGGACTTAATGTATACCCAACGCAAACGTATTATCGACAATTTAATGAAAATCGAAGCTGATTATATTCTTCTTGATTTGGGATCTGGCACCCATAGTACCACTCTAGATTTCTTTTTAAGCTCTAATGCGGGTCTTCTAGTTGCCATTCCTCAGGTTCCTTCTATTTTAAATAGCTACAGCTTCTTAAAAAATGCACTCTTTCGTCTCCTTACTCGAATTTTTTCAAAGAATAAAGAGGTGGCTGAATATTTAAAGCAAATACAGAAGGAAGTACAACCTAATTCCATACCCAGCATCAGTAAAATATTAAAAGAAGTAAAAAAGCTTGATGCAGAAGGAAGCGGGCAAGCCAGACAATTTTTACAAGCCTTTAAACCTCATCTGATTGTTAATATGGCTAAAGATCCCGGCGACCTTGCCATAGTGGAGAGCTTACGGAATCTTGTGCAAAAAAACCTAGAAATACCATTTGGCTGCTTAGGGATAGTGTTCCGGGATGAACGGATCCAAGAATCGATAAATCAGATGCGGCCCGCTGTTTGGTTGGACCCTGACTCCCTGCCAGCAAAGCAGATTTCCCGTATGGCAGAGAAAATCCTCCAATCTAAGAACTTTCCTGATTTGCCGTTGGATTTGTCTGAATACAAAGACTCCTTTGAGCTAGCCGAAATAGAAGCGCATTATGATCTAGCGGAAGTATCTTCAGCAGAAAATGAAAAAAAGCAGGAAGAAGCCTTAACTCCGGAAGAGTTTATTACGGTTCTAACGGCTCAGCAGAAAAAAATAAATGAACTGCAGGGTACTATTCGTATGCTTACGCTTCGGGGCAAGCAGGAACAGTAAACGTACCGATCTGTTAGGTCCATAAACGTACCGGGTAAACCCCTTCCGCGACCATTTGCTGGATCCGCTCTTTAACCAAGGGTTTGTCTTCCTGGTAAGTAATGCCGAACCAGGGGGAAGTAGAGGGAAGCACTTTAACCCGGATTTCTCTTGATTTTACTAGTTTACCCACTACCCGAGGTATATAACACTCTGCTTTACTATCCTTGCCGTTTTCTTTCAGAAACTCTAAAAATTCCCGTTCGATTAAGGGGAATAAAGCAGGTGTAAAACCGAACATATTCATGGACGCGTACTCTTTGCCCGAGAATGTGGCAGGTTGAGTAGGTTCGATGCTTTCTATTTGCCCATTTTTTCGAACTAACTTGGTATATTCCTCTACAGCCACTAAATACCCTTCTGAGTTAACCGAGCAAATACCCCGGCTTACGCTTCCATATTCTGAAAGGGTATTCTCTAGTTTGTATCCCACCAAAGCAAAATCAGTGGAAAATAGGGGAAGAGAAGCAAGATATTCCCCTAGAATTTGATAAGCATTTTTACCATAAAAATCGTCCGCATTTATCACGGCAAAGGGGGTTTTTACCACTTCCTGAGCCTGCAGAATTGCATGGGTGGTGCCCCAGGGCTTGGTTCTGTCTGCAGGAACTATAAATCCTTTGGGAAGGTTTTCTAACTCTTGGTACACAATTCGTATAGAAATTCCGGGGAATCTACCCTTAATGAAGGAGAGAAAATCTTTCTCTATAGCTTTTCGGATAATAAATACGACTTCACCAAACCCACTTCTAACTGCATCATACACCGAATAATCTAACAAAGCTTCCCCACTCGGGCCTACCGGATCAATTTGTTTAATACCCCCATAGCGAGAGCCCATACCTGCGGCCATTACCACTAGTGTAGGTTTCATAGGTAGGTATATACAGCAAAATTTGCCCTAGCTCAAGGGGAAAAGCTTAAACAACTCTCTTTCCATGAAGGCGGCAAGCTACGAAAAGCATTTATTTTCTTTTTTAATGATACCTGCTTTCGTAGCACAGCCAATATAACAAAGCCCTTTGTACTTAGTTGTATGACATCTAAAAAGTTTGCAAAGGTCTTTGTAACTGATTTTTCTTTTTACTTTACGCCGGAGGAGCAGAATATGGTATAAGAAGTTCCACCCTGGAAGAATACCTACAATCTCCTTTATTTGATATCCCCGTCGAAAAAGAGCATGCTCTAGCTCTTCCGGTTTGATGAAACTTTCCCAGCAGTGAATATTCCGGGGAATAATGCTAGTAAACTCACACTCTTGTAAAAGAAATATCACTACGAAAAAACTAAAGAGGGTCCTATTAACGGTTTCGAAAAAAAACCATCCCCAAGGTTTTAATACGCGGGTTACTTCATCTAGCACCTTTTCATAATCATTTACATGTTCTAATACATCGCAGCAGAAAACTATATCAAAAGAATTATCCCTAAAAGGAAGACTCTCCCCCACTCCTTCTAGATATTCGATTTGAAGTTGCAGTTCTGCTGCATGCTTACGGGCTTGATCTAAACTAGGGGAAGAAGGATCAATACCTACAGGTTTGAGCCCATATTTAGCTATTTCTTCTGTAAGGAAACCACCTCCGCAGCCTATATCAAGCACATGCAATCCTTCTGTAGAAAGATACTCTTCCCCTAGATGGTCAAATACATACTGTAACCTCAAGGGATTCATGGTATACCGGATAAGCATTAAGGGGCTGTCTTCGCCTGACCACCAATGAATGGCTTCTCGATCATAGAACTTATTATCGATCACGTTTTTCCCCCTACGTCGTTTCACTTATGCAATAGCTTCCTTGTTTTAATTTTGCTATATTGTATGCATATGATACTTTACAACTCTTCTTGCACTATTCCCCTTCTAGATTTTGGGATACTTATCCCCATACAGTATGATAAACAGGAACGGGTATTTCAAGCATTAAAAGAAGGTGCCCTCTCTTCTTTTCCGGTAACCCAGTGGCATCGGATACCTAGCTGCACAGGTATTACCAAAGAAGATCTAATACGAGCGCATACTCCTTCGTATGTAGACCGATTATTTTCAGAAGCCGTTGAAAAAGAGGTAATTCGAACTTTCGAACTAATCGATGCGCAAGGCAATTATCATCGCTACGATCCCCAAAAAGCCAAACGACCCTTAAAAGAAGCCCTTACGCGGGCCTTAGCAATTGTCCAAGGCACCTATGAAACCTGCCAGACTGCTTTAGAAACCGGATTTGCCTATTTTCTTGGGGGAGGAATGCATCATGCGGTTCCTGATCATGGAGCGGGTTTCTGCTTGGTGAATGATTTAGTAATTTCTCTTAGAAAATTACAGGCAGAGCAAAAGATTCAAAAAGCCTGGGTAATAGATGTGGATGCCCATAAAGGGGATGGAACAGCCGTAATAACCTATGGAGATCCGACCCTCCGGACTCTCAGTATTCATATGGCCCAGGGATGGCCCTTGGACACTCCCATGTACGATGTGCAAGGTCGTTATAACCTCTCTTACACTCCAAGCGATATAGACATTGGAATTGCGGAAGGAGAAGAAGAGAAGTACTTGAACCGCTTGGAACAAGGTTTAAAGAAATTGGAAAATTGGGGAACACCCGATTTAGCTCTTGTGGTGGATGGCTCAGACCCCTTTGAAAAGGATGAGCTTCCCTCTACCCGTCCTTTAGCGTTGAAGGAGGAAACTCTTTTAGAACGAGATCTCCTTATTTATAGGTTTCTTCAGGAACGCAACGTACCCTCTGCTTGGGTAATGGCAGGAGGATACGGTAAAGAAGCTTGGAAAGTGTACGTAAACTTCCTATCGGTTGTTATGCCTCCCTTATTAACCTCAAAGCAATAGGTTCTTAGAGCAAAAAGCTCCTTCGGCAAAAAGTTCTTTGGGAATAGGTTACCCTCTGCAAGAAGGCATTATGAAAAATCAAATTTATATAATGGGGTCTCTAGAAAAAGTATGCCACCTAAAAAGTAGACCAGTTTAAACCTTCGGGAAACTCTAGACGCTTTGTAGAGAATATAGAACTAGCCTCCAAAAGAATAAAGAAACCTTCTCCGCCAATAACAATAGAAGGGACATCGTTCCATTTTGCCGCTATGTGGTCTATACAATTTTCTGCCCAGAGAGCACCCCAATTTCCCCGTCCCCCTGTGCGGTACACTACCATAAGGAAAGGATCGGAACTAAGGCTTCTACGTATAGCTAATAGTTTTGCTTCGTACCCCCGGCGGAGTAATACATCATAGCAGAGAAGCACTTTTTCATCTGTAGAGCCTTTTCCCCGTTCGAGCAATTCTTCGGGTAATACAAAAGATAATCCTCCCCTAGTTTCTATGCGTCGATTTGTTTCCTGGTAAAGATTTTTCGGAAAACTTCCCGCCATCCGGTGAACCCGTAAAATGAAAGAATAATACAAGTCCTGGTGGGACGAAAGGGGCCTAAACTCCACTAAAGAAAGAGAAAGTTTGGCCTCAACTCGTTCCGGTAAATTGCTCAAAAGTCCGAACCCATCATGTATTCCCCATAAGGGTTGAAAGGGATCCCCCACAAGGGTAGCGGCCAAGAGTATTTCATTAAAAGTGAGGGTATCTAGCCAGGGCTCAAAAATATTTTCTGCCGCATGAATTCGCACCACGAAGTTTTTTTCATAATAGTCCCGCACTTCCTTACGATTTTTCGGATCCCTAGCATAGGTACGATCGATAAGCTGTAGTACAGCAGAGTTGGGTTTTTCGAAGGAGAAGGAAAACTGAAGCCGTAGAGAGGGATCATAATACGTATATATGGTACGAAAGGGGTGTTTCTCTTTCCAGTACCAGGCTGGCTCTAACCAGCGTTCTTCAAAACCCTCTAAAAACTTCTCTAAAGCATGTACTACCCGGGCATTTATAACAACTGCGGTTACCACACCATCCGGATCTTTCGTTGCAAGTGTTCTAGAACTAGAAAACTCCTGCAAGGAGATACTTTTAACCCCTTGCCGATGCCAAGATTTTCCAAAATCTCTTGCAGAGGCATCTTCGTAAATATGTATTTGCTGAGAGATTATCCGCGGCTCCTCAGCCCAACTAGGGGACAAAAAAAGAATAAAACAATATACCCATACCATGCCCTTGTTCATGTACTCTTACTATACTTCCTAAACTCTACACCTCGCAAGAGTAATCTTAGCTCTTGTTTCCCTTTTCATGTTTTACTACATTAAGGCCATGTCAATAGTTTTATATGTTGGGCTGTCTTTAGGTTTTTTTTTGTTTACCCTGGTATACTTTTATTATTTTCTACCGTTACGGAAAAGACCCTCCCGATTTCGTACTCAAACCGAACAGAAATCTCTATTCGTTCTTTACTACCAAGGCAAATATAAGGGAGAAATCTATCTACCCTGGCGTACTCTAATCTTAGGCTTTGACTCAACAAGCGATTTACCTCTGAACCAGATTTTACCTCCCCAAGAGTATGGAGGAACTTTCCCCTCTCGCATAGAACTTCAACCTACAGGAAATTATTTCCGAGTAACTTCTGACGTTCCGGTTCTGCTTCAAGGAATAGCACGCACTACGGGGTGGCTGTTACCCAACGGAGTACTCCGGATAGGTCCTATTAAGGTGGTTTTTAAGGGGATAGAGGAAGTAAAGGGAAGAGTTAGAGTTCCCCCTTCTTATTTATCTTATGCTAGCCTATACGGACCGGGTTTAATCGGAGGTGTATTGGGCGGTGTATTCCTTCTAATGGGATTGATACCCTCTTTTTCAATTTCAACCTCCCCTCTATCACCCCCACCTACTTCTTTTTCTTTAAACCTCGAACCTAAAGCCAATACTAGTTTAAAACCCCTGAAAGAAGATCTGGGACCCGCGGCAGATCCAGTAAATATGTCTCTGACAAAAGATACAACGCTAGGTAGTGCTACAGCTAGTATTGCAAAAAAAGAAACTCCAAACACTTTGGAGCCCGCATTGTTTTCTCAATCCTCTCTTCCTCCTCTACCACAGATCGTTCCTCCAGGAGGAAAACTACCCTCAATTCCTATACAAGTCTTATTTCTTCATGCCCACCCAGACGATGAATCCATCGAGTTCGGCACTTTAATGGCACGGTGTACATTAAAGGGCATTCCGACCGGAATGGTAATCTTCACCGATGGAGAAGGAGGCATTTTTGCTTCGGAGTATAAGGGCCCGCGAACAGAACTTCCTCAGATACGTATCCAGGAGGCTGCCTGGGCTTTGCATACCCTAGGGAGCTCCCTCTATATCCGTCTCGGACTCTCCAACCAACCATACAACAGCGTACGGGATGAGCAAAAAGCAGAACAAGTGTTAAAACGATGGGGGAACAAAACCTTAGAAAAAGTTGTTGAAATCTTGCTTACCTATCAACCTCAAGTGGTGGTTTCCCCAGAGAAGCCTTCTTCGGTTCGTAAGCATTTTGAACACGAGGCCACAGCTCTTCTTGTTTCTCGAGCTATAGAAAAGGTTCGGGCTAGGGGATATACCTTCCCTCGCGGGTACTTACAAAGTCTGGACCCTAGGCACATTGGGCAATACCAACAAAAGCTAAGCTTTTCCCGATCCGAAGTTGCAGCGTTACAAAAGAAAGCTCTATCCTATCACCGTACTCAGGCCGATGCGTTTCATTTTGGTGTTCAACGGGTGGAGCAGTTTCCTTTTGAATACTACAGGGTAGAGTTCTGGGAACTACCCCTACCACCAAACGAGTATTTTTGACTGAGGTTAGCCTTTCTCGTCTCTTAGCTTTAAAATAGTTGGGCCGGGAAGTCCCGGTCGAATCCCTTTATACGGTATAAGTTCCTGCGGAAACCTTTCCCCCGGTTCCTGTCCAATTGGTATGGAAGAACTGGCCTCGCGGTTTATCTATCCGCTCGTAGGTATGGGCTCCGAAGTAATCTCGCTGGGCCTGTAACAGATTGGCAGGTAACCGCTCGCTTCGGTACCCATCGTAGAAAGCAAGGGCAGTAGAGAAAGCAGGCACAGGTATTCCATTCATAGCAGCTGTTGCAACTACTTTTCGCCAGGAAGGTTCGCACTTTTTAATAACTTTCCGGAAATAATCATCTATTAATAAATTATTTAAATTGGGATTTCTATCAAAGGCCTCTTTTATCCTACCCAAGAACACACTTCGGATAATGCATCCCCCCCGCCATACTAGAGCAATACCGCCGTAGTTTAGGTTCCAATTGTACTCCTTCGCTGCTTCGCGCATTAACATGTACCCTTGGGCGTAACTCACGATTTTAGAAGCTAAAAGGGCCTTTCGTATATCTTCCACAAACTCTTCTTTGTCTCCCTCAAACTTAGGCTTGGGGCCTTTTAGTACCTTAGAAGCTTCTACCCGTTCCTCTTTGAGAGCAGAGAGACATCGGGCATATACCGCTTCAGCAATAAGAGTAATAGGTATCCCCATCTCTACAGAGCTTATAACCGTCCATTTGCCTGTACCTTTTTGACCAGCCGTGTCAAGGATTTTATTCACCAGAGGTTTTTTATCCTCATCTTTAAACGCTAAGATGTCCCGGGTAATTTCAATAAGATAACTATTTAACTCCCCTTTGTTCCATGCCGCGAACACCTTGTGCATGTCTATAGGCTTGTATTTTAAAAGGGTACCCATCATATGGTAGGCTTCGCAAATTAGCTGCATGTCCCCATACTCAATTCCATTGTGAACCATTTTTACATAGTGGCCTGCCCCATCCTGTCCTATCCAATCACAACAAGGCTCACCCTCGGGGGTCTTTGCAGCAATTGCCTGGAAAATTTCTTTTATTAAAGGCCAGGCTTTGGGATTACCCCCGGGCATGAGAGAAGGACCGTGCCGGGCTCCTTCTTCCCCACCCGAGACTCCGGTTCCAACAAAAAGGATTCCCTTTTCCTCCAAGTATTTGGTACGGCGGATAGTGTCCGGATAATGAGAATTACCTCCATCGATAATTAGGTCCCCTTTGGATAGATGGGGCAGTAGCAATTCGATAAACTCGTCTACTGCTTCGCCTGCTTTTACCATCAGCATAATTTTTCTTGGTTTGGAAAGTAAACCAATAAACTCTTCGATGCTTTTGCCTCCATAGATGGTAGTTCGCCCTTTAGCTGCATCATTTAAAAACTCATCGACCTTAGAGACAGTTCGGTTAAATACCGCCACCTTGTACCCTTTGTCGTTCATATTCAGTACAAGGTTCTGTCCCATTACGGCTAATCCTATCAGACCAATGTCCGCTTTCCCGTTCATATCCTTTCTCCTTTCCCTAATACGTATTCTTTAAGTTTGCCCGGTAGTAGTACCGGCCTCAAATTTATTGCTATATGCCCATAACCCCACTGCGGGATTTGACACGTAGTAGATTACCTCCCCTGTGGACAACTCATTCCATCCATCTTTAAGCACCTGAGGGTTATATTTTTTCAGGGCCAACTCTATAGGCATATAACGAAAACCAACTCCTTCTATTTCTTCCTTAGAAAGTTGGCCTGGGCAATAGGTAATGGAAAACCTACCTTCGGAGGAACCATGAATGAGATGGGCAGCAGCACTAAGATTTTCTTTTAATTCTTTATTTGCCTCTACCTGCTTTAGCGTATGGGGAGTGCCTCGATACCCATATTTGCGGATCAAAGCATCTATGGTTTTATCTTCTCCGAACTCCCGTAACCCCGGTGCGAGTACTATCAATTCTCCGTCATCAGCTAAGGCCATACGAGTACGATAAATACTCTTGTTCCCCAACCAGGTACTGCGGTACTCTCCCGGATCGAGGTACACTACGACTTTGTGTAAAGGTTCCGCTAACAAGGTAATATTTACCTGAAGGGCTAAATCTGCTGCTTGTTCATAACATTCCTCATCATCTCCGATAAATAATCCCCGTAGAGCTAGCCCCCCCTCGGGCCGCCGACCAAGCACTGTTAATACGTATACAATAGGTAGATGTTGGGCAAAATGTTTTGAGGCGTAGTTCAGGACGTCCCGGACCGGGGTATGTTTTCTCCCCATTATCCGTTCCATCCCATACACGGCTCCTAAAAAGTGACTTTTATTTATCCCCTCCTGGCCACCGGTTCCCACAAATACATTTTTATTGAAATTTGCCATTCCAATAACCTCATGGGGAACAACCTGCCCAGGCGAAATTATCAGATCAAACCCTCCTTCTACCAATAGAGAGTTAACCTGAGCCGGCCAATCATACTCTACCCTACCTTCTGAAACTTTGGACACAAACCCTGCGGGTACCACTCCTAAGGTAGTTAGATCCTTTCTCCAATTATGAACCCGGAAGAGCCGTTTCGGAGTAGAACCAAACATTAGCTCAATTTCTTCTTCCGTCAGGGGAACATGAGTGCCGAGTGCAGGAAGGATATCGGTAAGCCTTTCCTGATAGTATTTCCAAGCAATGTAAGTAATATCCCCTGCTTTAGAATGGAGACGGGTAATATCAGGCGGAATTACAAGTACCTTTTTCCGCGGCTCTAACCGCTGAAACACCTCATAAATAGCTTGTTCCATTTCATTTGGAGTGATGTCCTCTGTGGAGGAACCCCGAGCATAGTAAAGCATGTCTCTATTCTTTCATAGATATAAGTTTTCCGTCAACTGTACGTTAATTGTAGAAGTAGACTCGAGAAAAGGGTACATTATAGGTATGGCTGCGTACAGAATTGGTGTTCACGTTCCTGTTTTAGGGGGAGTGCGTAATGTTCCGCTTATTGCAGAAGAGCTGGGGGCAAAGGCCTTTGCCTTTTTTACAAAAAACCAAAAACAATGGAAAGGTAAGCCTCTTACGAAGGAAGATATTCAGCAATTCCAATATCACCTTGAAAAAGTAGGCATAGCTGCTGAATATGTGCTTCCTCATAATGGGTATTTAATTAACATTGGAAATCCAGATAAAGAGAAACGTATCCGATCTATCGATGCTCTTATTGAAGAAGCAGACCGGGCTTACCAATTAGGATTGCATTTATTAAACTTTCATCCTGGTAGTCATCTTGGTCAACTTTCCGAGAATCAATGCCTTCACTTGGTTGCAGAAGGGATGCGGCAGGTACTGCAAGCGGTGCCAGGTGTTATCTTAGTATTAGAAACTACAGCGGGACAAGGCAATAGTGTAGGATATACTTTTGAACACTTAGCAGAACTTATTGAACTTTCCTCCTCTCCCGAACGAGTAGGGGTGTGTGTGGATACCTGTCACATATTTGCAGCCGGCTATGAATTACGAACGGAAAAAGGGTTCGAGAAGACCTTTGAATCCTTTTCTAAAATAATCGGGTTTGAGAAACTAAAAGGACTCCACATAAACGACTCGAGGGTAGATCTAGGTAGCAGGGTAGACCGTCATGCTAGTTTAGGTAAAGGCTATTTAGGAATACCTACCTTTGCTCGCTTTTTAAGGGATGCAAGATTTGAAGATCTCCCTTTAATTTTAGAAACTCCAAACCCCCGTCTATGGCGTCAGGAGATAAACCTGTTAAAACAGGTGGCGGAAGGGGTTGCCTTAGAAGAGCTACCACCCCTTGGGGGGGCCGAGCAACTCCCGGAGAACTACCGCTTGCTTCCACGGACTAAGTCTAGTCACCTGCGGGGGAATTGAAGGTTTCTTACGACGCTGCACCGGAGTAAAAAGGGGGATACTCTGTTTTGGTTCCTCTACGGATTGTACAGGTGGCGGAGTATAGGTTGTTGTCTCTTTTCGGGAAACCTCTTCCGGCCCCTCCTCTGTTGCCGGCATTGGTTCTACAGGAATGAACACTTCTTGTCCAAAAGGGAAAAAAAGCCGTTCCTGTTTTTTCCTGCGGGCAACCCTCTCCTCTTTTTCTCTATTCTTATCCCTCGTTACAGGTTTTTGCCGGGCCTGCAGATTTTGTCGTTGCTGGGCCCGGGCTTGCAAGATTCGTAGAGCTATAAAAATAGCAAGGGGAACAAGAACAAAGAGATTAGAAAAGAGCTCATTCATTTAGAAGGCTCCTCCCCTCCAATACTTTTACGCATGTTAGTGTCGGCCTGAATATTCATCATCCTGTAATAGTCCATAATACCTAATTGCCCCTTCCGAAAAGCCTCAGCTATAGCCAGGGGGATTTCGGCCTCTGCCAGTACTACCTTTGCTCGGTTTTCCTGTACAAGAGCTAGCATTTCCTGCTCCCGGGCTTGAGCCGCAGCTCTACGTTTCTCCGCTTCTGCCTGGAACCGTCTTTTATCTGCCTCAGCTTGATCTGCCTGTAATTTTGCTCCGACGTTGGCTCCAACGTCTATATCGGCAATATCTATGGAGAGGATTTCAAAAGCTGTACCTGCATCCAATCCTTTTTCTAATACGGTCTTTGAAATAAGATCGGGATTCTCTAATACTGACTTGTACGACTCAGAAGAACCTATGGTAGTAACAATACCTTCTCCTACCCGGGCAATAATTGTCTCTTCAGTAGCTCCTCCCACCAAGCGTTCAATGTTCGCACGAACCGTAACCCTAGCTTTTACCTGAAGCTGAATACCATCTTTGGCAACTGCGTCAATGGTTGTTTTCCCTTTGGAGGGATCCGGACAATCGATTACCTTAGGGTTTACGCTGGTTTTTACTGCTTCCAACACATCTCGTCCGGCAAGATCAATAGCAGCGGCTCGTTGGAAAGGAAGCGGGATATTTGCTTTATTTGCAGCAACCAAGGCCTGGCTTACCCGCGTTACATTTCCCCGTGCTAGAAAATGGGTTTCCAGCATATCTGACTCTATCGGGATACCTGCCTTTGTAAGCATAATACGGGCGTCCACTATAACCGAAGGATTTACATGCCGAAGCCACATTCCAATTATTCTTCCTAACCCTACAGGAGCCCCGGATAGAAGAGCCCGAAACCATAAACCAAAAAATTTAAAGAATAGGATGAGGAATCCCACTACTAAAAGGGCTAAAACTGCAAAAAGGATTAAATAAAACATACAACCTCCCTACTTAATATTTAAATATTCAATGCTTTAACAATTATCCGATTTCCTCGGATTCGTACCACGCGAACTAAGGTACCCGAAGGAATAAACTCTCCCTCCGTTTCTACACTATACACAGCTTCTCCCACTTTGACTTTTCCCGAAGGACGGAGAATGGTCAGAGCTGTTCCCTCTTTTCCGATTATATCTTTTGGGATTTCTTGAAAATCTTCTTGTAAACTAGAATCGCCTGTTGCAGTTTCTACCGAAACACTAGGAGATGCTTTTTCTGAGACGGCTGTTGCCGTACCCTGTATAGTAGTTTTTAGTGCAAGCCAGTCTAATATGTGTATCTTTGGTAGCAGCAGAATAAGGGCTACTACACCAGCGATTCCGAAAATAAGTCCGCTACCCACCACAGTAAGATTGCGGAAAAACAGATCCCACTGCCAGGAAAATTCCGGGATAATGAAATCCTGCATGGAAAACAAGAGAGCTAATCCGATTAAAACCAGACCAGAAATGCCAGTAATACCAAATCCGGGTAAAATAAACAGTTCCACTGCCAATAGACCTATACCCGAGATCAACATAATAATTTCTAAGGAGCCTACGGTTCCCAGAAGAGCATTACTACCGAAAAGGGTAAGGAAACAGATAACCGCCACCGTTCCAGGAATGCCAAATCCAGGGGTGGAAATTTCCATAAACAGAGCAATCAGGCCCACTAAAATCAATAAACTCTGCACCGGCCCAGAAGTTACTAGGGCCAAAACCTCATCGGCAAAGGTATTTTCAAGCTCTATTATGGGCCCGGTTATTTCCAAGGCTGTAGATAGCGAGAATAGGTCCTCTACAGTTCCATTAGAAAGGCCATATCTCTCAGCCTCTTTAGCTGTAAGGGAGAGCAATTTTCCTTTGGGCGAAACCAACTGAATACGGCGAATTTCTTTGGGCCTCTCTTTTTCCAGACGCTCTAGTTCCGTTAGGGTGATTAGCCGAGTCTGACCCGTAATTTCCACTTCCCATATCTCTAAATCCAGATCTACCATCGCAAGAGCTATCTCAATAGGATATCCATTTTTTTCGGCTAAAGCAGCCATTTGTGTTCGTACCGCACTAACTACTTTTTCGCCTGCTGGTTGCATAGACCCATCGGATCCGATAGTAACCGGAGCTGCTGCGCCAATAGAGGTTCCCGGTGCCATGTAAATCTGACTGCAAGAAAGGGCAATTAAAGCTCCGGCAGACCAACTAACCCCCATACTTGCAGGTCCACTTCGTATAAAAGCTACGGTTTTCGCCTTCCGAATAGAACCAATAAAGGAGGAAATTTGAAGAGCCGTATCTACTCTACCCCCAAAAGTATCGATATCGAATACTAATACAGTGGCTCCCTCCTCTATAGC
>JBDNDI010000180.1:0-5858 GCA_046719195.1 Spirochaetales bacterium
AGATCCCTCTCTACCACCACATCCCCACGGGCAGCGTTGATCAGATACGCAGTGGGTTTCATCAGCTCAAAATAGTTCATTCCCACTAGACCTCGGGTTTCCTTTGTGGCAGGCAAATGAAGGGTAATAAAGTCGGCAGTCCTAAACACCTGCGCTAGATCCGTTACGAGCTTGGCCTCGGGTACACCCCTGATCTCCTTTATGTAGGGATCATAGGCAAGGATCTCCATATCAAGACCGTAGCGGGCTTTGCGGGCAACTAGCGATCCAACCCTTCCGGCCCCAATTATCCCTAGGGTTTTCCCCGCAAGATCGGACCCTTTTACCCGGTTTCTGAACTCCCAATCACCTGTCCGGGTTGCCTTGTCTCCCCGTATGAAATTGCGAGCCAGCGCAACGATCATTCCTACCGTATACTCGGCTACGGAACTTGCGTTAGATTCCGGTGCGTAGGTGACCCAGATGCCCCGTTCTGTGCAAGCTTCCACATCAATGTTGTCCACTCCTACTCCATGCCGGCCAATCACTCTAAGTTTCGGGGCTGCTTCGATTACTTCTTTAGGAAAGGGAGCCGTTCGGGCAAGGATAGCATCGCAATCTACCACATCCTTCTTTATAGCTTCTACCGTGGCACCGGATCCCATCTTAATCGCATATCCCCGATCCCGTAAAAACTTTTTTCCTTCTTCTACTATGTCCTGGGGTATTAACACCGTATAGCTCATTTGTTTTCTCCCTTTAACTGAGCTAACCCTTGTCGAGCTGCACTCATAAGCATATTTACATCATTGGACCAAAGATTGCAGCTCATGCCTTTTGCCATCCAGGGTTTTAGCTCTTCGGTACTCATTAAATGGATACCGGAAAATTTCCCTGCCCGTTTCGTAGAAGAAATAATTTTGTCCATAGCTTCGAGAAACTTTGGGTGTTCCTTCTGCCCTAGGATGCCCATGCTCTGGGTAAGATCGTTAGGCCCTACGAACAGCACATCGATTCCTTCTAAGGCTACCAACTCATCCACCAGGGCAACTCCTGCCGGTGATTCTATCTGGGCCATCAGGATGCTATCCTCGTTCTGTTGCTTCATATATTCTGCCGCAGGAGGGGTTTTTTCCCATCCTGTGTGAGCCCGGCTTAACGCTACACCCCGGTTCCCAAGAGGTGCGTACTTGGAAAACTGAATAAGGTCTTTCGCCTGTTGGATCGATTCTACCTGAGGTAATAAGATACCGGCAGCTCCCATTTCCATAGATTTTAGTACTACTTCTCGTCTTGCTTCGGGGATACGGATCATGGGAGGAATACCGCATTCCCGGGCCATAGCAAACATTAGAGCTACCTGACTGTAATCGAAAGGACCGTGTTCACAGTCCACTATAAAAAAGTCGAACTCACATACCTTTAACATTTTCACTAACTCGGGATTTTCAAATACCGTAATCATGGTACCTACAAGGTTTTCCCCCTTGCGGAGGCGTGCCTTTAAATTGCTTTTCATGCTTTATCTCCTCTCTAATAAATAGTAAGCAAGGATTGTACCAGTAAACTGGGTATTCCACCAGAAGATAAAATAAAAAAGGTTTTCTTTATGGCAGAAAAAGTTACACAAGGAGGCTAAAAGGCTTTTAGCCTCCCTAGTTCTAAAAAGATTCTAATTCTCCACAACTGTTGCAAATTAGAAACAGTAGAGGGTGGGTTATTCGAAACACTTTTGAAACATGGTGAAGGGAATCCTACCCACTAGGTTACGATTTCCGATGTAATATCTACCCGTTGCATTACATACCCATATTGGGGTTGCCCATCTGCGTGGAAGCCTTCCTGGAAAAATCGCAGCTCCACCCGGGTGCAGGATAGCCTCTCGGTTTCGTCGTGGGATACCAGGATAAGGGTGGGAGCACCCGTACGACTCCCTTCCTCGGCAATGGTTTCTAAAATGCGGAAAAGAACTCTTCGATGTTCTTCGTCTATACCTGTGGCCGGTTCATCTAAGATCATTAAAGGAGGCCGACGAACAAAAGCACGAGTGGCTAGCACCAGCCGCTGGACACCCCAGGGTAGTGTATAAAACCGGGCTTGTTCATATTCCTGCAGCCCGCAGAGGGCTAAAGCCCAACGAGCTTCGTGTAGCCTCTCTTCTCCCACAGGTTCATACAGCCCTACTGTCCCAAAAAACCCTGAAAGCACCACCTCTAAACAGGTAAGCTCTTCCAAAGCAAGAAAAGCCCGATGCAGGTCATGGGATACTACACTGCTCTGTCTACGCACTTCCTGGAGTTCTTCTCCCTTTCCCCGTTGTACTCCTGCAACTACAATATCGTTTACCCAACCCTGAGGATGGTCTCCCGTTATTAGTCTGACTAAAGTGGATTTTCCACAGCCATTAGGACCTTGAATAAAACAATGCTCCCCTGGGTATAACTCAAAGTTGAATCCTTCAAATACTATTCGGTCTTTATAGGAAACATGGATATTGCGAAGGCGCAGAACCGGCTCGGCCTCGTTAGCTTTCTTTGTTCTTTGCACCTCCCATAAGGACGCTTCCGGTAACGAAACGTTACCCAAAACAGAGGCAGTTGTAGCCTTCTGATGCTTTTTCGATATGGATAGGTACTGCCCTTTGTTAGCTTTTATTGCCCCGGCCTCTAGAAGCTGCTTCTTTTCGCTTTTTACTTTTATAGATTGTACCCTCCCTTGGTCCAGGGTTAGAACATGGGTAACTACAGATACTATTTGATCCTCTCGGTCACAGAGGAATAAAAGAGACGGTTTGGAAGATACCGGTTGTATTCCATGGTCTGCACCGCTAAAGGGAGGAAGAGAAGGTTTCAGAGAAACATACTGTTCAAAAAACCGTCCTAACTCCTCCCGGGTTTCCTGGTCTAAGCCTTCGAGAATATCTTCAAAGATGCAGAGATCGGGCTCCCCCATTAAGATTTTAAATAGAATAACTTTCCTCAGTTCGCCGGTAGAAAGATACTTTAGCCCCCGATGTTTGAGAGGCTCTAGAGAAAGCTCCTTCCACAAGAGATTCCATTTAGTTGCCTTTTTAACAAGGTCTTTTTCGGCTTTCTGTATATTTTGCTGAAAAAATTCTTCTACTGTTATACCCGGATGCATGCCCCCTTCGGTGAACTCACTATCATCAAACCGTTTCAGTTCTTCTAGTACCTTTTCGGTTTCTGCAAAGGAAAAGAACTCCTTTCTCTTACCCTGTTCTAAAAACCGATTGTAGTATCCGCCTTCTATACCCCTTGTTTTTATCGTCGATTTCCCGAGGAGCGCATAGGCTAAGCAAGATTTACCACTCGTATTGGAGCCTAGGATAGCCCAAACTTCTCCCTTCCTCCAGGTCCAACTAAAATTCTTTATCTGGGGCTCCGGTCCAAAGGCCAGACTCCAGGAACCTGGCCCAAAAGCTTCCGGCGCAAACAGGTCTCCCTGTTCAACCCAAAAAAGGATATCGGTGTTGAGCGGCTCAGAATTCATTGGCATAGAAGGAGTATAGGGAAATGAGGCTCCTAAGGGCAAGGGATTCACTCAAAACAAAACAATTAAAAAGATTTGCTATTATATTACGAAATATTTAAGTAATGTAATTTAATTCACAACTGAATTATTATAAATCACATTTATTATATTTTTTTCTTTACAAAATTAAAAATTTTGCATTATAATATCCTCTAGAAATATTCAACCGTTGCCGCGTAACACAACAAAGAGCTACATCAACGAAGCTTAAGCCGATAAGGGAGGTTCTATGAACACAACCGTTATGCCGGCAGCTTTGGAACAAAAAATCCTCGATGTAGTAAACCGGTTCCAAGACAAGCCGGGTGCTCTGCTTAGTATCCTGGAAGCAGTCCAGGAACAAGATCCCCACAAGTACCTGTCCGAAGAAGCTCTTACCTTAATAGCCAAGCATACCGGCACCCCTCTTTCTCGAGTGTTTAGCATGGCTACCTTCTACAGCTTCTTTAACCTGCAACCCCAGGGAGAACACATTCTTCTCGTGTGCCGGGGAACTGCCTGTCATACTCGGGGCTCTAAGGTGCTTCTAGAGGATCTAGCTTGCCTGCTTGACTGTGCCGACTTTCTAGAAAGCGGAGAAAACTCCTTCACTACCAAAGACAAAAAATTTACCATTAAAACCGTAGCTTGTTTCGGTCAATGCGCTCTTGCCCCTGTCGTTTCTATCGACGGGGTTATTTATAGTCGTATGACGAGTGCCCGCCTAAAGGCAATTATTGAAAAATTAGCCAAGGGAGGGAAAAAGAATGAGTAATCTAGATTCTATTCGCCAAAAAGCAAGGGGAAAAATCCTACCCGATATTCCATACCTAGCGGTAGGATACGGAACCTGCGGTATTGGAAATGGGGCCGAGGAGCTCTTTGCCGTGTTTCATGAGGGAATCCAAACCAATGGTAAAAAACCTATCTTGCTAAAAAAAACCGGCTGTTTTGGCTACTGCTCCGCAGAGCCTTTAGTAAATGTGTACATACCCGGCAAACCCCTTTTAATTCTGCACGAAGTAAATAAAAAAGAGGCCAGCAAGATCCTGAAAGCTCTGCAGGAAAGAGATGAGGGATATCTAAGACGCAGAGCCTTATGCAAAATCGAAGAATGGGATTTTGTTACCTCTAAAATTACCTTTGGCACGGGTTATTCGGGACTACCTTATTGGAAGGATGTCCCTTTCTTTAAGGGCCAGGAAAAAGTAGTTCTTCGGGATGCAGGGCTAATCGATCCTACCAGCATTGAAGAGTATCTAGCGGTAGGCGGGTATTCCGCTTTAGAGAAAGCTCTATTTCAATTAACCCCTACCGCAATTATTCAAGAAATTAAAGATGCTGGCCTGCGGGGCCGGGGTGGAGCAGGTTTCCCCACGGGAAAGAAGTGGGAGCTTATGCGGCAGGAGGACTCCCCGGAAAAGTATATGGTATGCAATGCAGATGAAGGGGATCCGGGCGCCTACATGAACCGAAATGAAATCGAAAGCGATCCCCATGCCCTGATCGAGGGTTTACTTATTGGGGCTTATGCCATGGGGGCCAACAAGGGATTTATCTATGTTCGGGCAGAATATCCTCTGGCAGTAGAGAGATTAAAAAATGCCCTTGAACAAGCAAAATCCTACAATCTGATTGGAAAGGATATCCTGGGAACTGGCTTTAATTTCGATTTAGAAATAGTTGAGGGAGCTGGGGCATTTGTTTGTGGAGAAGAGACGGCTCTTATTGCTTCGGCTGAAGGTAAGGCTGGCCGCCCTGTACCTAGGCCACCCTTCCCCGCACAGAAGGGATACAAAGGATATCCCACAACTATTAACAATGTGGAAACCCTATGCAATGTTCCGGCCATTATTGCAAAAGGTTCGGATTGGTTCTCTTCTATTGGGACAGCCGGGAGCACCGGAACCAAAGTGTTTTCCCTTGTTGGAAAGGTGAAAAACACTGGATTAGTGGAACTTCCTTTAGGTACACCCCTAGAACAGATTGTGTACACTATGGGAGAAGGAGCTGGAAAAAAGAAAAAAATCCGGGCTGTTCAGACTGGAGGGCCTTCGGGAGGTTGTATACCGGCTAATTTATTCAATTCTTCTGTAGATTATGAGTCCCTCAACTCCTTAGGGGCTATTATGGGTTCAGGAGGAATGGTGGTATTGGATAGTGACAACTGTATGGTAGATACCGCCCGTTACTTTGTTGAGTTTACCACCTCAGAATCCTGTGGGAAATGCACTCCCTGCCGGGAAGGGTTAACCCAAGCTTATGAAATCCTTTCCCGTATTAGTCGAGGGGAAGGGAAAGAGGAAGATCTCACAACCTTAGAGGAACTAGCAAAGGTTATTAAAGAT
>JBDNDI010000181.1:0-5854 GCA_046719195.1 Spirochaetales bacterium
GAACCGGTGCAACGTTCCTATACGAACTTCCAGATAAAGGTGATTCTCTTGGATGATTTTCTTTGCGGGTGGCTTTTACCGATCGAGAAGGGTAGCCTCGATAGGGTTTCGACCTTTACCTTCTATTAAAGCGTAAAGAAATAGTTCTAGAAGTAAAAGATGCATGTCCGAACGAAAGGATCGTAAATTTTCATCGTAGTCCGCACAGAGGGCTACCATTTCCTCCACCTGAGATAGAGTATAATTCTGTTCGGCTGAAAGAAACATACGTTGAGTTTTTTTACTTACGATTTTTAGTTTTGTGCAGGCATCGAGAGGTTTATAGTTCTCCTTACGAAGGCGTAAATAGTCTCTGAAAGAGCGTAGTTGGTAGGTTAGGCTGATTAAAATGCCAACCCCCTGAGTCTCCCCTTCTAGGAAGAGTTTGTGAAGGATTTCAAGGGCAGCTTCTAACTTTTTTTCCAGGATCCGTTCCAATAGGGTATACACTGATTCTTGTTTGGAATGATAAAGGAACTCTTCTATATCGTTCGCTTGCAAGGTATCTTTTCCCTGATAAAAGGCGGATACTTGGCTGCATACTTGTTCTAAGTCCCGAGTATTGTTTTCTACCATCTCTAATAATAGATTAATAGCATCCGAAGACGGGGTGATTCCAAATTGTTTAAAGTATCGCATCACCCAATCCTTTTTCTGCTGCTCAAAAAGTTCCCAAAATATTTTCTTCTGCCCCTCCGGCAAAGCCTCCTGAAGTCTTTTCTCTACCGAAGGTTTGTCGCTCAACAGGAGAAGGATCCCATCAGGTGCCGGGGCTTTGATATATGCAAGTAAGGCTTCTATCTCTTCCTTCCGTTTTAAAGTTTCCACACCTTCATAGAGAACTACTTTTGCTTTTGAAAAAAGGGATCCATTCCTCAAAAGGGAAAGGGCATGGTGAATCGGGCTCTCAAAAGCGTATAGTTTTGTTACCTCGGGTAGTTCTTTGGTTTGAGATTTTATAGATTGTAATAAAGAAGAAATGAACCGGTCTTTTTCACCTCGTTCCGGCCCTAAAAGAAGATATACAAAAGGCCCTTTTTTCATAGAAGGCTCTTTATTCATAAGAGCGAATCAGGTGAACGAGTTTGCCTAAGATTCGCAGGTTTTGCGTATAAATAGGCGGATAGAGGGGGTTTTCTGATTGGAGTTTAATGCGGTTTTTTTCTTTGAATAATCGCTTAAGGGTAACAGCATCCTCTACCATGGCAACTACGATCTGGCCATTTTCCGCATCGGGCTGTTGTTTTACAATAGCTAAATCACCGTTATAAATGCCCGCTCCTATCATGCTATCCCCTTGTACCCGTAGGGCAAAATAGTTCCCTTTGCCAAGCAATTCCGCAGGTATAGCGATGTACCGTTCCCAGTTTTCGTCGGAAAAGAGAGGTTTTCCAGCTGCAACCGAACCTAAAAGGGGTACACGGTGTATTTTTTCTACTCCATTTAACCGGTCGAGAATTACAAGGGAACGGTAGTGGTTAGCATCCAGACGAACAAACTTTTTACGCTCCAACGCTTTAACATGGTCATATGCTCCCCGGACAGATATAGAGAACCGTTCCGAAATTTCCCGCATAGAAGGGGGAAACTGGTGCTCATCTATGTAAGATCGGATGTAGTCTAAAATTTGTTTTTGCCGGTAGGTTAAGGTTTTCATTTTTCTATTCGTATCCCATACCGTTTTATCTTGCTATGTAAGTTACTAGGGTACACACCGATTTTTTCCGCTGTCTTTGAAATATTATAATTACTCTCTTGCAATTTTTTTTCCAGATACAATTTTTCAAACTCTTCTTTTGCATCGTTTAGAGAAAGGTGGGCAAACCTATCCCAAATAGGATCTTTCTGCGGTTGTTCCTTTGATCCTAGAAAGTATTTTACACTTTCCAAGGAAATACAATCCTCATCACACATAATATTAATTCGCTCAATAAAGTTTTTCAATTCCCGCACATTCCCCGGCCAAGGATACTTTTGTAGAAATTCCATAGCTTCAGGAGAGAAGGATTTCGGAGCTACAGAGTCCACGGTTTTGAATTTTTCCATGAAATAAGAAACAAGAAGGGGTAGATCTTCGATACGTTCGGAAAGGGAAGGCATATGAATGGGAATTACATTAAGCCGGAAAAAAAGGTCTTCCCGAAACTTCCCCATGCGAATCAGTTCAGGGATATTCTTGTTGGTGGCAGCGATGAGCCGTACATCTACCAGTATGGATTCTTCCCCACCCACTCGCTCAAACCGGAGTTCCTGAATAACCCGCAGCACTTTAGCCTGGACGCTTAAAGACATGTCGGCTACTTCATCTAAGAACAGGGTGCCCCGATGGGCGAGTTCAAATTTACCCTTACGCTTGGAAACCGCTCCGGTAAAAGAACCTTTTTCATGCCCAAAGAGTTCGCTCTCGATAAGGGATTCGGGGATAGCTGCACAGTTGACTTCAATAAAGGGACCTTGAGCACGGCTACTTTGGCGGTGAATTTCTTTAGCCACAAGTTCTTTACCAGTGCCATTGGCACCGGTAATTAATATGCGGGCATCGGAACCCGCACTTTGTCGGATTAACTCCCTCACTTTCTGTATAGGGGGGCTCAGCCCGATAATTTCGTCATACGATAGGGCAACCTGTTTTAGTTGTTGGTTTTCCCGTTTTAATTTTTCCATTTCTAAAGCATTCCGGGTAAGGGTCAATACCCGGTCCAAGCTCAGCGGCTTTTCTAGAAAATCGAAAGCTCCCATTTTTACAGCTTTTACTGCTAGGTCCACATTCGCATGCCCGGAGATCATAATTACTTCTGTATAGGGATAGAGTTCCTTGATTTTTTTTAAAACATCTATGCCCCCCATATGTGGCATCCATACGTCGAGAATTACGAGATCTACTGTTTCTTTTTCCATAAAAGATAGGCCCGAAAGGCCGTTATCGGCTAGTAGCACCCGGTATTTTTCATCTTCCAATATATCTTTTAATACAGAGCGTACACCCGGCTCGTCATCAATAATTAGAATGGTATTCATTCTCCAGACTCCAATGGAAGATCTAAATAAAAAGTTGTTCCTTTTCCTGGTTCGGATTCGAACCAGATTTCTCCTTTATGATCATAGAGAATACGTTCCACAATAGATAACCCCAACCCTGTCCCTTGGGGTTTTGTAGTAAAGTAAGGATTGAACACACGTTCTTTATGCTCCTCGGGTATCCCCGTTCCTGTATCCGATATAGAAATTCTACAGTAACGATTATTCCCTTTTTTCACAAGATCTGAGCGGATATGGATAGAACCACCAGAAGGCATAGCTTCTAATGCATTGGTAATAAGGTTGGTAAATACCTGCCGGATCTGATCCGGATCGGCTTTGAGAATAAAGGTGGGGGAAATCTCTTCTACCTGTATGCGCACCTGGGGTACGTATTTGTAGGCTTCTACAACTTCCTGTACAATTTTGTTTAGGGGTACGGATCGTACAACCGGTGAAGGAGCCCGGGAGAAATCTTTAAACTCTCGTAGAAGTTTATCTAAGCTGTTAGTT
This sequence comes from Spirochaetales bacterium, assembly GCA_046719195.1. Lineage (GTDB taxonomy): Bacteria > Spirochaetota > Spirochaetia > DTKZ01 > DTKZ01 > DTKZ01. Next base: position 3,571 of record JBDNDI010000181.1, read on the forward strand.
TCCTGTAATATCGTATGTACCGAAGAGTGTAGCACCCGCTCGAAATTTTCTGGATCTTCCTGGTACTTTTTTAATAATCGTTCTGCCGACAACTTAATAGGAGTAAGGGGATTTTTTATTTCATGGGCTAATTGTTGGGCAATTTCCTGCCAGGCAGTAACTTTCTCAGTCTGCATTAGGGTCCTGCGACTTTTTTCCAACTCGGTAACCATGCGGTTAAAGGACTCTGCAAGGTGAAATAAATCGTCCCGGGAACGGGCCAAAATCCGGGAGGAAAAATCGCCTTCAGCCACCCTTCGGGTAGCTTCTTCGATATTGATGACAGGCCGGATTATTTCTTCTCCAAGTAAAAAACTTACCAACAAGGATAAAAGCAACAGAGGAAGGGAGAAAAACGCATAAATCAACATTAGCAAGGCGTTAAACCTGCCCCGGTATTGTTCCAGGTGGTTATAGGTATGTAAGGTGGAGGTTAGTTTTTCTGCATACTTCGGAAAGGCTTCGGGTAGCAGGTAACTGAATATGACTATTGACTTACTGGAGGGAGTAGCAAGAACCTTTTTTGCACGGAGAATTGTTAGCCCTCCACTTTTTGTTTCCCTAGGCAGGACGCCTTCAGGGGCTGATAAAGCCTCGCTGGATTCAAGAAAGCACAGAGAATTACCGAAAGCGGCTAAGAGGTCTCCTCGATCGGAGAATACTTGGTAGGAAGAAAGGTCTGGATACAGGGATCGAAGGTTGTTCCACGCTTCTGGGTTTTTTGCCCTGGAGCCTTCTACTGTTGTATGCACAAAAGGATTACGACTAAGATTGCGTAATTGTTCTATCTTTTCGTTGTAATAGGTAATCGCTAAGGTTTGTCCTCCTTGCAGGGCTTCTTGCAGAGAAGGAGTATAGAGGGTGTGCAGAGTAGAGTTAAGAAACGAGAGAGAGAGGAAGCCTTGGGGAAGGGAGGAGACGGCAGAAATTACGATAAAAAAGCCGACTAATCTTGCTTTAAATCGGACTCCGGGTTTACCGAGGGATCGTTCCCGGAGCAAGCGGAGAAAATTAACGCCCACCATGCCCACAAGGAATAAAAGAAACAAGGCACTCAATACTAAAAGAATCCAGCTTTGAGGAGTGTATCCCTGGGTTATGTCCGGAATAAGCCGGGTGGAAAAAATAAGTACCATACCTATAAGGGCTAGGTACATGAATAGTAATCCTAAAAATGCCGCTTGAACTGTGTCTTTTTTCATGGAAGTTTGTCCAATCGCAGCCAGGAGCTTTTTACGGTCTTACCCAAGGGATTGAAGATTTGTAACGGAGGTAATAATACCTGAGGACGGAGAACCACCTGGCAAAGAGAATAATTACCTTTACTTTGAGGAATCGGAAGGGCTGGTGATACAGTAAAGTATCGTAAAAAGGATTCCCAAGAGGGAAGGTGAAAGATTTTTTCTCCCTTGCAACAATACATTGTGTAATCTTTTGCTATAGGATCCCATCGGGCAGTGTAGGCATGTTGTTCCTCAGATATTAATGCATCGCCGAACAGATGCCCTTTTCGTGGCTGAAATACCCGCACTGTAAAGGAAATTTCCGCTAAATAACCCTGCTGCAAGGCCTGAAGTAAGAGGGAAGCTTCTTCTGTACTTAAGGAAACCTCTATCTGGATCTTCGAAGGTTCAGGAAATTGGTATTGAGGTTCTAGAGCAAGCAAGGTTTTTGGTACAAAAAAAAGAATCCCTAGAAAAAGAGAAAGGATAGAGAAAAAAAGGTGCTTATTCTTCTTCAAAACGGCGCTCAAATAGCTCGGAAAGAGCATTGACCGCCTCCTGTTCATCCGGCCCTTCGGCTTGGATTCGAAGGTTGGTATTGTAACCAGCTCCTAGAGTAATAATACCCATAATGGACTTTGCATTAATCTGTTCGTTGTCCTTTATCATATGAATCTTAGAGGCGAACTTGCTGGCGGTTTGGACTATTAGAGCAGCGGGGCGCGCATGAATACCTGCACGGTTTTTTATAGTTACCTCTTTCTCTACCATGGACGCTCCCGTTGGATTAATAGTTGTCTGTATTTTGAAAATATACGGCTCGGGCATTTTCACTTTCCAGCCATTTTAACACATTTCGATTAAATTCCTTGGCAGAAAAGTATCCCATTTTTTTTAGTCTTTCGTTCATGGCTGCGGTTTCAATGAGTATGGGTATATTCCTTCCCGGTTTTACCGGCAGTTTTAAATAAGGGACCTGCACGCCAAGAATTTCTGTGGTTATATCTTGGAAACCAATAGAT
>JBDNDI010000182.1:0-5842 GCA_046719195.1 Spirochaetales bacterium
AGGCGATCCCGTTATATGTTAAAATTACCCGGTTCCAACCAGCTTTAAGGCTTAAGTTTAAAGTTGTATTGATGTTGTCACCCGAATAAGAACCAGAGAGTTGCACATCCACATCGGTATACCAGTAATATATCTGTTTAATTGTATGTCCATCGGTGTCTAGAACTAACCGGCTAACCTGTCCGCGGTATTCTACATCTAGCAAAACCGAAAAAGAATCTAGCATCCACCCTCGGGCATTGTCCGGTGTAACCGATAATTCAAAAAAGCGAGAGAATACATCGGTCCACAAAAAGAGCTCCGAGGGTGCTTGTATGCTTTGGGGATAAAATACACCATTCTCTATACTTCCTACCAGAACCTCTTGATTTTCTTCATTAAAATAAGTGTACACATCGCTTGTCTCCATCCATGGTTCAAGTGAAACCTGTTCTCCTTCAAAGGAAAAATAAAACACCGCTCCTCCAGGCAATTGAAGGCTTGCCCCTAAATAACCGGAATCTAAACCTCCATCACCCCCACCTCCTCCGCCTACGGGGTTGCCGCCACCTCCTCCACCTCCGGGGATGCCCCCACCTCCTCCGGTTCCTCCGCCTGCTACGGTGCCTCCTAAATCACAACTATCTATTAATAATAACCCTAATAAAAGTGGAATAAACCACCCGAGAAAACGCCAGCCTTGTTTTTGGTGCTTGTTCTGGATCATACCTGCCCCCCTTTCCTGTACTTAAATCAGGTAAATATGACTAAATAAGTAAAATATATCCCAACTATTTGCGAAAAACTATGGTTCCAGAACAAAAAGGGACCGAAATATTCTAGATTTAATTATGCCTGAGGGTTATAAGAACGACTCAAAAGTGCCTATCCTCTTCAGCCCTTTACTACCCTTTTACCACCGCTAGGGGACGGAGTTCGAGAGTTATAGTTACCAGATCCTTCTGGGCATCCATTACCCGGTGAATATCCTTATAAGCCCCCGAGGCTTCATCTAAATCCTTGGGTTTTCGCACTGCATGCACTATTCCTAAAGCTTCCAGACGTTTCACCTCTTCCTGCAAATCTAATTTTTTTCGGGCCTCATTCCTTCCTAAACGACGGCCTGCTCCGTGGCTACAGGATTTAAATGAAAGAGGATTATCCTTGCCTACCACAATGTAACTGGGAGAGCCCTGAGAGCCTGGAATAATGCCCCGAAGGTTTTTATGGGCAGCCGTGGCTCCTTTACGATGTACTATCACCTCTTTTCCATAATGGCGCTCCGGAGCGGCGTAGTTATGGTGAATATCCATGCGATCTATCACTTCAAATGCACCAAGGGTTTCTTCTAAAATAGCTAGAATATCCTCCATCAGTTGTCGGCGATTCTCCCGGGCAAACTCTAGAGCAAAGTTCATCCCTTCGATATATTCCCGACCCACCCGGCTATCTACCGGTAAATAAGCAAGATTGGGATCCGGCAATGCTAAGTGATGTTCAGAGCAGTAGGCTTTGGCTATTCTGTGATATTGTTCGGCTATCTTCAGTCCGAAGTTTCGGGACCCCGAATGCACCATAATCCACAAATAACCGCTTGCATCTTTTTGCAGTTCAATAAAATGATTCCCTCCCCCCAAAGTACCTAACTGGTGCCGGGCGGATTCGAGTTCTTGGTGCACAATAGATAAATCCGGTGCTTTCTTGAATCCCTCCCAGGATCGAGCATGTTTGTGATGTTCAAAACCAAGAGGGATACGGCTGCGAATTTTTTGTGCCAGGGTTTCAAGAGTAGGGCGGGGAAGCTCTTGTACATTGGTCCGCACTGCCTGCATACCACAGCCAATGTCCACCCCTACAGCATTAGGGATAATTGTATCTTCGGTTGCGAGTACCCCCCCAATGGGCATCCCAAACCCTACATGAGCATCAGGCATCAGCGCCACATGGTGGAAAGCTACGGGTAAATTAGCAATATTTTTTGTCTGTTTAAGAGTTTCTTCATCAACTTCGTCTGCCCAAATGTAGATCGGTATCCGTTCGCTTTCAATTTTTCGCATCCTACTAGAGGATATACTAAGAGGATAAGGTAAAAGTCAATTAAAAACCCTATTTCGATCCGGGCATCTCATATACCACCGTTTACTATACTGTAAGGCCTATACCACCTTAGGTTCCGTCCCTGCAAGGTTAAATAATTCCCGACCAGTATACCGTTTGCCCCAGAATAAACTAGAAGAGCTTGTATTGACTTACCTTGCATAATTGATTAATATTCTAATAAGAATTGGGGAGTCTGGGTAAACCGGGCTGAGAGGAGAGTGGTGGCTCTCGACCCATTGAACCTGATCCGGGTAATACCGGCGGAGGGAAGATATGCTAAATAGAAACCTTATCATTCCGAATCAACCTGTTTCCACTTAGATCCTCAAGGAGAGTTCAGCCACCCCTCTATCCGGTATTGTACCCACACACCTCCCCAGAAAGGAGCAAATATGTTCTGCGGTGCTCAATTATCCCTGTACCCCATGACCGACCGGTTTGTGGATCTTATCTTACAGGCCATTGAGGTATTTAAACGCACAGAGGGAATCCGCTTGGAAACGGACGACCTTAGTACCTGTGTTATAGGTCCACCTCAAAAAGTTTTCCAGGTAGCGGAGGGGCTGTTCCAAAGTGCAGCTCTAACCGGTGTGCATGTGGTATTGAACGCTTTGTTTTCAAGAGGATGTCCGGGCGAGCCGGAGGATCCGCTCTGCACCCCCTGTACCCCCGAAGGACCGGCTAAGGAAATAGAACTTATTAATCTATCGGATCTTGCCCAAACCGGGATTCAGGTGGCTGCTCAATACTCTCTGTATCCTCTAGGGACAGAGAATTATATGAACCTGATCTATCAGCAAATCGACCAGGCCAAACAAGAGGGGACATATGGGGGAGGTAAACATTTTGCTACCCGTTTAGAGGGGGACTTGGCCCAAGTATTCGCCACTCTGTATAACGCTTTTACTCGCACTTCCCGCCTCACTGGGCATGTGGTGATTCATGCTACCCTTTCGGCCAATAGCCCTACCAATACCAAAAAGAATAAAGAAAATAAGTAGATACAATATAAAACTTTAATAGCTAGGGAGGTTTTTATGGAAAAAAAACAAACCTGGACGTTACGGGAAATTGTAGTAGCGGCTGCCTTGGGTGTTGTATTTGGTTTTTTATACTTAGCCTGGGTGCAGTTCTGGCTTGTGTTACGGGGATTGATGGGACCGTTATCCATGGATTTGGTATTTGGCTTCTGGTTTGTGGGTTCTACCCTTGCCGCGTATGTAATTCAGAAACCCTGGGCAGCTTTAGGAGTGGCAATGGCAGCAGTAGTAACGGAAATTTTGGCTGGCAGTCCTTCCGGTGCGATTCTATTGCTCACGGGCGCGGTGCAGGGACTTGGCTCGGAGGTTCCTTTTTTGCTTACTCGATGGAAACGGTACAACCTACCGATTCTTTTGGCTTCCGGCGGGTGTGCTTCCCTATTTAGCTATGTGTACACCTGGTTTCGCTTCAGTTACTGGACCCTGGCGCCGGGTCTACTGGTAGCTATGTTTGTGCTACGAGTAAGTAGCGGGATACTTTTGGGTGGTTTGCTTGGAAAGATTCTTGGGGATCAGGTGAAACGAACCGGCGTTTTCCGCGGTTTGGCCATTGATCCAGTAGTGTAATTCTAAAGGAATTAGGGTGCTACTTAACTGAGGTGCAACAGGAAGCGAAAACAGAAAAGTAGAGTTATGGGAAGTGCCGCTCATCTCGAAATAGAGGATCTGTGGATCCGGTATTCTTCTAAACAAGATCCCTGGATTTTTCAGGGGGTTAACCTTTCTGTAAGGTCGGGACAACGGATCTTGTTAACTGGGCCTTCCGGATCCGGGAAAAGCACCTTGCTCTATTCCATGGCCGGTCTTATTCCCGGCCATGTACCGGCATACTTAAAAGGGAGTATCCGATTGAAGGGCCGGAGAATAGAGGATATGTCGCCTGTAGAACGGTGTCAATGGATAGGGATGGTGTTTCAGGATCCGGAGACCCAATTTTGCACTCTAACGGTCGAGGACGAACTAGCCTTTGGATTAGAAAATCTCAATCTCGATCCCCAAATCCTAGAAGATAGGATATCGCAGGTATTGTCCCATTTAGGTCTTGAACATTTAAGAAACCGAAAGATTAGTAGGCTTAGTGGAGGGGAGAAGCAACTGGTAGCTTTAGCTTCGGTGTTATGCTTACGTCCAAAACTATTATTATTGGATGAAGTGGCTTCCAATTTAGACCCGGACAACGCTCGCCTCGTGTACCATACCCTGGATCGGTTGTTCCTCTCCTTTCCCGAATTGTCCTGTATATGTGTTGAGCATCGGCCTGAAGCGGTACTGTCCTGGATTACCGACCTGCTTCAAATAGATGGGAAAGGGAAAGTTCAGTGGGGTAGGGTACAGAAGGGGGAGAAACAACAGGGGAATGCGGTACAGCCAGTGCTGTCAGGGAAAAAGGGTCCGAAGGGGGAGGAGATAGAGAGAAAAGTGTCGCCTAATCTTAGGCGAACAGAAAATACCAATGCAGCACCCCTTCTTTACCCATCTGGGAACCCCACCATGGGTACAGATTGTGGGACAGATTATGCTACAAAACCGGCGGTAGCTTTTTGTAAAAAGGTATCCTTTACCTACCCTACAACCGAGGGCAGGCAAATCCTGCAGAAGGTATCGATAGACCTCTATCCAGGAGAAATGGTTGCACTTCTAGGAAAAAACGGTAGCGGGAAAACCACATTATTGAAAATTCTTATCGGGGCTCTAAAACCTCAAAGCGGTGTTGTGCGCATCTGCGGGAAAGATCCTACTCGAATGGAGGCCAAACAGTTGGCCAACTGTTGCAGTTTTCTATTCCAGAATCCGGAGCATCAGTTTATTCACGATACGGTACGGGAAGAGCTTCTACAGAGTCTTGCGGGAAGAGAGGAAGCAGCTATTCCTTCAGAGGTTAGGGTTAGCCAACTACTGGAAAAAGTTAAGCTTACGGGTAAAGAAAACGCAAATCCTTTTGAATTATCGACGGGAGAAAAGCGAAGGTTAACCGTAGCTTGTGCTCTAGCGGTAGGCAGTCAGATATTCCTTTTGGATGAACCTACCTTTGGTCAGGATCCGGAAACCACCCAGCAATTAGGGAATCTATTCTTAGAAATCCGGGGAAAAGGAGCCGCTTTATTAATGGTAACTCACGATGAAGAGTTTGCCCACAAGTTCGCAGATAGAATCCTCCAACTAGAAGAATTACAAGAGCTAGAACAAAACACAGTCCTAACCCACGAGACCCCCCTTTGTACTAGTGATAACCCAAAAACATCAAACCGCTACGGATTTCAACGGAAAGAATTTCAAATTTTTGCCCAGTACGAACAACCTTCCTGGTTATCCCGATTGAATCCCCTCGGAAAACTTACGGTCTCTCTTTTTTTTATGCTGATTTCTACATTTATTTTTGATTTGCGTCTTCTTGCTGTATGGTCTCTTGGAGCTTTTATCACGCTGAAGGTTTTAGGGAGACTATCCATGCGCTTAATCGTACGGAGTACGGTTCCCTTTTTCTTGTTAGGAATGGGATTTTTATGGGCGAACCTGCTCTTTCCGGGAGCAAAGGATCCAGGAGAAACGCCTTTTTTCGTGTTTGGCCCCCTAAGAGTATTCCTTTCTTCAATACTTTTTGGGCTAACCATGCTAGCCCGCTCTGTGACCTTTGGATTATTTTCCTTTTTATTTGTCAGCACTACGGATCCCATGGATTTTACGGTTTCCTTAATGAAACAGGCAAAACTCTCTCCCCGCAA
>JBDNDI010000183.1:0-5817 GCA_046719195.1 Spirochaetales bacterium
TGACCGCTTAAAAATCGACAGGTTTGAATAGCATAACACCCAATGTCCATCAAGGCTCCCCCGCCTGTTTCTATCTTATTGCGAATGTTCTGGGGATCCTTGTTCATGTAGGAAAAGGTAACTTGGATACATCTTAGGTCCCCAAGCTCTCCACACCGAACGATCTCTCTTGCATGCACCCATTGAGGATGAAACCGGTGCATAAAAGCTTCCATCAGCAATACGTTCTTGTCCCGGGTATGTAAAATAGCCATTTCCGCTTCTTTACTGTTTAGGGTTAATGGTTTTTCGCAAAGGATATGTTTACCTGCATTAGAAGCCTTTTTAATCCACTCTGCATGCATATGGTTTGGTAAAGGGATATATACCGCTTCGATTTTAGGATCCTGCACCAATTCCTCATAGCCCCCATACACATTTTGGAAGCCTAATTCCGCTCCTGTTGCTTTTGCTTTTTCGTAGCTTCGGGAAGCTAAACCCCAAAGAGAGATTAAGGGAGAAGATTTAATTTGAGGATGCACTCTTAGAGTGTAATGCTTGGAAACAGAAAGAATACCCCATCGTACAGGTTCCATGCTAGGCTCCTTTTCCAAGAGAAGTCATTTATAGTATATATTATACAAAGGAAACCGTATGATCAAACGATCCGAAGTAAATGGGTTACAAAAAGAAGCAGCCACGCTAATTCAGAGAGCGGGTATTGTAATTCGGCCGGAAGAAATAGAGAAAATCTCTGTGGCTGATTTTGGTCTTTCTAACGTTAGGACTTTTGGTGCCCAGATATTAACTTGGGTAGAAACAAGCCGTTATGGTGCTAAGGTAATTGCCCTGTTACCCCATCAGATACTTCCCGAGCATTGGCATCCGCCTATAGGCGAGGATCCGGGGAAAGAAGAAACTATTCGGGTAGCGTGGGGGACCCTATACCTTTATGTAGAGGGGCCTGACACTTTGAAAGAGGGGTTTATACCAAAAGGAAAAGAAGCTGTGTTTACCGCCCGGCAGGAACTGCGCCTAAGCCCGGGTGATCAGTATACCTTTGCACCCGGTGCAAAGCACTGGTTTTTAGCGGGCAAAGAAGGTGCGGTAGTGTACAGTTTTTCCTCCGTAGTTCGGGATGCTTTAGATGGATTTAGCGATCCTGAAATAGTAAGGATCACAAAAATTATAGAAGATATTTAGTTCAGGCCTATTTTTTCGGAATATTAAAAGGCGTAGGATCGAACTGTTCACCTCCTAACCATAAATCAATCTTGGTGCCCGAATCGGTACGGGATATATTCGCATGTTTTACCTGCCAGCCGATCAATTCTAACCGGGAAGTCCCAAACAGATCATGCCCCGCCATGGTACCGTAGTATTCGGAAAGTTCCGGTCTAGCTTGGGAATGGAGAGAATCTGCCATGGCTTTTAATTCTTCCTCTGTGCGCTTAATGGAATCTAACAAGGTCAGGTGCATACCGTCCTCTTCCTGATGCAAAGAAATAACCATTCGATTCGGTCCTTCTGAGAGACTAAAGTTCGCTAGCTCTCCTATAAGATGAAGAATCAATTCTTTTCGTTTCATGATTTCTTTCCTTCTCGTTGTGTGTTATACCATTCTAAAATAGCTATTAAAAGGGAGGCGGTTAAGCCACCAGCAAATCCGTTATTGTATAAATCTAACCCCCCATGCCATATACCCGTTCGATCCACCATAAATAAATGTAAAAATCCCGCTATAAACCCTACCACAGGACCAAACTGACCTGCCAACGGAGCAAGGGTAGTACCGAAGAGGGCAGCTAGAAGCGGTCCGGTAGAAGCAGGATCTTTTCCAAATACAAGGCAGCTTATCCATACTCCTAGTACTATGGGCCAGGAGTTTTTAAGGGTTTTACCAAAAGCGCTGAATCCAATAAGCGTCAGTAAGCCTCCTAAAACTGGCCCATTGAATGACCCACCCACGAGCCAAACATAAGCGGATCCAGCTAACCCAAGTATTCCCATATTTAATAAGGTTCCCCCCAACGAAACCATTGCTACAAAATCGGAAGGCAAGCGGCCGGGTATTTTTTGGATTTCCCGTAGACTCGTGAATGACTCTTTCCGGTTAAAAACAAATCCTGCTAGTATTAACAATAGAGAAAGGCTGGGAATCAGAAGTTTAAGGGTAAAATTTGTACCTTCAGCTACAATCACGGTTAAGGGAGTAAGTTTTTTGGTTATAGCTAGAAGGGAAGCTAAAAATAATCCTAAAAAGCCGCAGGTAAATCCTACATTGTACAAATTATATCCTTGGTGCAAATGCAGTAAGGATACAGCTAGGCTAGGCAATAGGAAACCGGCACCAAAGGAGGCAATAATGCCTAATAAGGTAGCACCGGGTTGGGGAATACCGATTTCAAAGATCACATAAGTAGTAAGGGGGCCTAATGCTGTACCAAATAGAGCAAACAGAATGTAAGCTTTGAAAGGTTTCCCCATAAACTTTGCTGCTCCATAAACTCCTAACATAATAGGAGTAATATTCAGCACTGTCTTGCCAAATAAGGCAAACCCCATCAAGGTAAAAATAGCAGCTAAAGTAGGACCGGCTAACAGGACTCCATTCCATTTTACAAGAAGTAAACCGAAGGCTCCTACTACCGCGGCATTTACCAGCGCTCCTCCCACTCCTCCTTTTACGGTGAAGTCATGTATTAGTCTAGCGGGGGCAAGCTGCAGATCGAGAAAACCGGTTATAGCAGGCATGAAACCTTGTTCTCCTACACCTGCAAGGAAAAACCCGAGTAGAATTATTCCCATTAATATGTACAGGTATTTTTCCTTTTGATCCAAAAGCCTTTCTCCTTATGGTTAAGTTGTTTAGTTAGTATAACATACTTTCCTATTTGACAGAATCTTTTTTTAGGGTTTAAACTACCATACAAGTATGGCAATACCCGGAGAAATCCAACTTCTTCCGAAAGACCGAATTAAGCCTATCCATCGCTGGGTATATGAAGTCCTACGGTTAAATATTGTCCAGCTACATTTAGAACCAGGTAGGTTTTTAAGTGAAACCGAGATGGCCGAGAAGCTTGGGGTAAGCCGAACCCCTGTACGGGAAGCTTACATCCGGCTAGCCGATGAAGGATTATTAGAAGTCCTACCTCAAAGAGGTTCTGTTGTCAGTTTAATTGACCTGTCCCAGGCCAAAGAAGCCCGTTTTGTAAGACTAGCCGTGGAGAGAGAGGTGTTAAAAGAAGCCTGCCAGACTTCCCTCTTAGGGATAAACGAACTCGAAGCTAATCTTCTAAAACAGGCAGAGTTTTGCCAGTCAGAGCAGTTCGATCAATTACTAATAACCGATAACGAATTTCATCGAATTCTATTTCGTCTTTGCGGAAAACAGAGGGTATGGGACAGTCTAAAAAGGCTAGACTACAACTATGACCGCCTACGGGTTATGACTTTGCCCCTTTCAGGTAAGGAAATAATTCAGCAACACCGAGAAATACTTAAGACTTTAAGAAACAGAACCATAGAAAAGATTGATGCTCTGTTAGAGCAACATTTAACCTGGCAAGTGATTGATCAGGTGATATTCGAGTATCCCCCTACTTATTTTTTAGATTTGTCCTCTAGGGAACCCACCCAAAAGGGTATAGAATATTCAATTGCCGGAAGGAGGTGAGATAGAGCGAGGATTCCATTCTTTAGAAAACCGATGGTATCGGTTAACAAATATAAGAGCAGGAGGATGTTATGAAAAAACTACTAATGCTGTTAGTATGTCTCTCTCTGGTAGCAGGCCTTGTTTTTGCCAGTGGTGCTAAGGAACAACCAGCTGCAAAAAAAATTACAGCCAATATTGCCTCTACCTTTCCCCCCGATTCCCCCCAGGATAAAGGGTTGCACAGATTCAAAGAACTGGTAACTCAGAGGTCTGGTGGAAGGATAGAAATTCTTATCCATCCATCCAATGCCATGGGGGATGAGCGGCAAACCTTTGAAATGCTATCTCAAGGATCGGTAGAATACGGGGTATTAGGAACAAACGATATTTCCACATACTTCCCTCGTTTTTACATTTCTGAGGTGCCCTATGTGTTTGGTAGCCAGAATGATTTCTGGAAATTCTGGAATGGGCCAGGGAAAGAGCTTTCTGCTATCATTGAAAAAGAACGGGGAGTTCGTACCGATGGGGTAGTGCTACGGGGCGCCCGGTATCTTACCGCCAATCGGCCGGTTCGAAGTGTAGCGGATGTACGGGGTCTGAAAATGCGCCTTCCTCCTGTAAAGGCTTGGTTTAAGGTATGGGAAAGCTTAGGCGCCTTGCCCTCTCAGATTGCTTTTGGAGAAGTGTATATGGCTTTGAAAACCGGAGTAGTGGAGGCTCAGGAAAATCCACCCGAAACCATCCTAAATTACAAATTCTATGAAGCTCAGAAATACATGATGGATACTGAGCATATTTATTCTGCTGCCCGGGTGCTCTCTTCCGCAAGGTGGTGGAATACCTTAAGCAAAGACGATCAAGCTCTATTGACCAAAGCCATGGAAGAGGGGGTCGCCTATGCCAACAGCATAACCAAAGACGGGGATGCAGTATTTGTAAAACGACTCCAAGAATTGGGCATGGAGCTAGTTAAGGTCAATAAAGAAGAGTTCAAAAAGGCTGTACAACCAGTGATCGATCAAATGGCAAAAGAAGAGTGGGATCCTGGATTTTATGCCAAGGTTCGTGCAGCTCTGCAATAGATCAAGGAAAAATCATTCTTAGTAGTTTCAGAAAGTATGCCGTGGTCGTTGAAAGACCCGGCATACCTATTTTGGGTTGGAGGGGAAGGTGAAAAAGATCATAGAAGGGCTGAATGGGTTTATTCTCCTTTGTATGTATGGAATTACCATTCTTACCGTGCTATTTCGGGTTATTTTACGTATTCCGGCTTCTTGGTCTGAGGAATTGGCTCAGTATTCCTTTATCTTTTTAGGTTTTATCGGAGCTGCCGCTGCCATGGAGGATGAAAAGCATATTAAAATAACTGTATTGATTGACAGGCTGCCTGTCCCTGCACAAAAAATCTTACGTATTGTTTGCCGAGGATTAATGCTTGCTTTCCTTATACCTTTTACCGTAGGTGCCTGGCAGAATGTGAGGCTTAACTGGACTGTGGCTATTCCCACAGTGGCGTGGATGAAAATTGGCTACATGTATCTAGTGCTCTGTTTATCCGGATTGTCTATGATGGGGTATGTGTTGAGAAATAGTTACCGGGAGTTCCGGGGAGGAAAGGTATGATTCTAATGCTCACCTTTGGATTAATAGTTCTGCTCCTTATGGGGTTGCCGGTAGCTTTAGCTGTGGCCCTCTCTGCCTTTGGTGCTATATTAGTAAGTGGATCTTTTGTTCCTATAACCGTCTATGCCCAGCGAATGCAGTTTGGTTTACAGAACTTTATTTTAATAGCCATCCCTCTTTTTATCCTCTCGGCGAAACTGATGAACACTGCAGGGATCACCCAAAAAATTTTCCGATTTGCCGATACCTTGGTAGGTTTTTTACCCGGCGGTTTAGCCCATGCCAATGTAGTGGCAAGTTTGATTTTTGCGGGTATGTCGGGTGCTGCGGTGGTGGATGCTGCTGGTCTCGGGCAGATAGAATTAGCAGCTATGACAAAAAACGGGTATCCTATAAAGTTTAGCGTAGCCGTAACTTCTGCCTCCTCAACTATTGGTCCGATTTTTCCCCCTAGTTTACCTATGGTAGTGTTTTCCTTTGTCTCCGGAGTCTCCGTAGGCCGGCTATTTTTAGGAGGGGTTGTACCCGGTTTGCTTATGACTCTGACTCTT
>JBDNDI010000184.1:0-5770 GCA_046719195.1 Spirochaetales bacterium
AACCCCGCAGAAACCGAGTGGGTAGGAAGAACCTGCCCATCTTCATCTAAAAGAAAAAAACTTTTATATCCTTGTACAATTCCTACTTGCCCCTGTCCGCTCATACGGGAGGCATGGTTTCCCCGGGAGAAACCCCTTCCTCCTGCCTCCACTCCAATAAGCCGGGGTTTCTTAGTTTCTTGCTTGCTAGGCTCTACGCCCCTATTTTTTACTTTTCCATTTTTTTCTTCTCGGGGAAAAGATCCGAGGTTAGAAACCACAGAGGCAAGATACGGCGAAAAGAATCCAATGGCGTTGGAGCCTCCTCCCACACAGGCAATGAGAGCATCCGGCGTTAGACCTAGTTCAAAAAGCTGTTGTTGCGTCTCCCAACCAATAACCGACTGGAAAGTTCTCACCATATCGGGATAGGGAGAAGGGCCTAAGGCACTTCCTAGAATATAGAAAGTATCTTCAGGATTAGAAGCCCAATCCCGTAAAGCTTCGTTTACCGCATCTTTCAGGGTTCGAGAACCGGAGTACACACCCACTACCTCAGCCCCATAACGTTCCATCCAGAATACATTGGGTTTTTGGCGAAGCATATCCACCTCTCCCATGTACACCCTGCAAGGAATTCCTAAATGCGCACAGGTAGCAGCAACCGCTACTCCATGCTGCCCCGCTCCGGTTTCGGCAATAACCCGCTTCTTACCCATTCGTTTTGCCAATAGCCCCTGGCCTAGCGCATTATTGATTTTATGGGCTCCGGTAGCTGCTAAACCTTCCAGTTTCAGGAACAACCTTCCCCCTCTAAGTTTCTTTGTTGTATTCTCTGCAAAATAGAGAGGAGTAGGTCTACCTACAAAAGTTCGCAACTTTTGCTGGTACTCAGACTGAAACTCCGGGGAAGGGACGAGGGTTCTAAACGCCTCTTCCAAATCGTCCAGGGGACCTCGTAACACTTCAGCTACATACCGGCCTCCGAACTTTCCAAAAAATCCTTGATAGTTAACCTGCACGCTCAATCTCCTTGAAAAACTGCTGTATTTTCTTTGGGTCTTTCTTACCCACCGAAGCTTCCAAACCACTGGATACATCGACTAACTCAGGTTTCCATATAGTGACTATTTGGCGAATCGTTTCAGGCTTAAGCCCCCCCGCTAACCATAGGGGTATTTCTTCTTGCCGGAAATAGGCAAGTACCTCTTCTGAAACCCGGATACCTGTGCCCCCATGCATACCTTCCTTTGCTCCATCTACTAGAAAGCGAGGACCGGCAATATGGGGAAGAAGCTCCTTTAGTTCTACCCTACTACGAGGATGGAAAGCCCTGTAGAGGGGCATGCGGTAATATACGGTCAATCGGTCTTCTAAGGATTCCTCCCAGGAGATTATCCCTTGCGGATTCGTTAGCGGTTGTAAGGGATGTCCTTGTCCCGGAGGCACAACGCTTTGCGGTTGCCCTTGTGCCGGGAGCACCCCGCTTTGCAGTTGTAGCCCTGGCTGCGGGCCCCCTTGTACGTGCCCTTTGGGTACCATCCCCGCTCCTCCATGCACTTGTAAAGCATCTATAAGTCCACCCTGAAAGGCTTGCTCCGCCTCTATCCAATCCTCTTGCCCCACTACCACTCCTACCTTAAGAACGGGCAGATAAGCCACCTTTTCGAGCAATGGAAGTTGAATCTTTCGGGGGGATTCCGCAAACACAAACCCTAGTAGATCGGCTCCCGCTTCTAGGGCGATAACGGCATCGTCCAGGTTTGTTATACCGCAGATTTTTACTAGCAGCTGTTTTTTACCGAGAAGCCTAGCCACCTCCTGCCAAAAGAAAGGGCGGTTTTTAAAACCTCCCCTAGCTGCCTTAAAATTGTCCTCCCCCTGCAAAAACCTAAGAGGCTCTTTAGAATTGCCTGTAACTACTTCTGAATAGTCCTTCCCTTGTAAAAACGAAGAATTACTCCTGTACCCACCCCTAGATGCCTCCTCCAAGGGCCCCTCCAAAGGACTTACGGACAATCGGCTCGAGGTTCTTGGGTTGCTGCCCGGAGATTCCATCTTTTGGGGGCCAGACTGCTGTGCCGTGCAAAAGTTGTTTCGGATTTCACCTGCTTTCGAAGGATCCCGCACCACCGACTCGCCCACAAGAATCCCTTCAAAGCCGGTGCTTCCTACATACCCTGCCTCCTCCCCTCCCTGGATACCCGATTCAAACACTACCTGGGCTTTCCAATCAATAAACTGCCGGATCTTAAGGGGATGAAGCAGATCGACCCGGAAAGTTTCCAGGTTACGGGCATTGATGCCTACCCATTCGGGTTGTAATGCCCGGATTTTATCCACGTCTTCTTTGGTGTGAACTTCCACTAGAACCGACATTCCTAAGGCCGTGGCTCTACGGTATAAAAAATATATAGTTTTTTCTTCCAACAGGGCAGCAATAAGAAGAATCGCATCGGCTCCTGCGTGGAAAGATACCTCTACATCCTCTTCATCTAAAAGAAAATCCTTTCTTAGGATTGTGGCATTAGGAAAAGCCTCTTTTACCGTCCACAAATCGTACAGACTACCCCCAAAATAGGCCTCTTCGGTTAAAACAGAAAAAGCCTCTACACCTGCCTCCCTATAAGCATGAGCCATCTGGACGGGATTTAGCGAAGGAGCAATTTCCCCCTTGGAGGGGGATCGGCGTTTTATTTCGAAAATAACTAAAGGAGGAGAAGGGAACGGTACTAGAGGGAAGGGACGTTTAGGGGGAAGAGAAAGACCCTGATTATGACCCGCCGAGAGTAAGCGTTTCCGTCGGTCTGCTACTATTGTGTCTCTTATATTCATAATAGACCCCTTAACTAGACCCTTTAAAGGGTAAGGCCGCTGGTTGCCCGAAGACGTTGGATTTGTTCCTTTACTGCCCCGGATTCTAAGGTCCGTTGGGCCAAACGGTATCCTTCCGCAAGTGTTGCGGTACGGCCATAGATGGTAAAAGCAGCCCCAGCATTCAGAAGCACTGCCTGTTTAAGAGCTTCTGGCCCTCTACCCTCTGCAAGTTCTAGAGCTACCTCGGCATTGCCTTCTGCATCACTACCTAGGAGCTCTGTTTCAGGAAAGCGGGGGATCCCCATTTCCTGGGGGTCGAAGGTTTCTTCCCGTAGGGAACCATCCTCATTTATCCATACCAGGAGGGAAGGGGCACAGACCGATATTTCATCCAGCCCATCCATTCCATGCACCACCAAGGCACGTTTTATGCCTAAAAGAGCGGCTGCCTTTGCCATAGGTCGGGCTAAAGCGCCATCGTAAACCCCCAGTAACTGGTACTGGGCACCTGCAGGATTTACAAGAGGTCCTAGAAGATTCATGATAGTCTTTATGCCGATATCCCGGCGAACCGGAGCCGCGTACCGCATGGCTTGATGATAGAGAGGTGCAAAGAGGAAAGCAAAACAATGTTTCTGCAAGGACTCTTTTGCTTGCTCTAAAGATAATTCTATGGGTATGCCTAAAGCTTTAAAAAAATCAGCACTTCCGCTTTTTGAGCTTATAGCCCGGTTTCCATGCTTAGCAACCGGGACAGAAGCAGCCGAAGCAATAAGAGCAGCAAAAGAGGAGATATTAAAGCTACCCACCCCATCTCCCCCGGTCCCGCAGGTGTCTAAGAGAGGTAGATCTATCTCGACTTTTTTTCTCTTTCGCTGGAGTACCGAAGCACAGCCAGCAATCTCTTCGCCGGTGACGCCTTTAGCGGTTAACGCCACCAAAAATGCAGCGATTTGGGCTGGTGTGAGCGTTCCTTCGGTTAGTTCCTCCATAAAATTCTCCGCTTCGCTTTTAGAAAGGTCTCGCCGGGCCATAATCCAGGTTAAGGCTTGTTTCGGGTTAAAGGCTTCCCTACGATAGCGGAGGAAGTTCTTCAGCACTAACTTTCCTCCCTCGCTTCCGATGGACTCCGGGTGAAACTGTACTCCTTCTAATAGGAACTCTTTATGCCGGAGTCCCATAACATCCCCATCCGCACTTCGAGCCGAAACCTCCAACTCAGAGGGAAGGCTTTCTTCCTCCACTACCAACGAGTGGTATCGGACAAAAGGAGAAGGATTCGGCAGAGAACGGAATAATCCCTTGCCATCGGTAAGAATGGGCTCCACCTTCCCATGGACAATTCGTTTGGCTTGTACAATCCGTGCACCAAATGCATATCCGATAGCCTGATGTCCTAAGCAAACTCCTAGAATAGGAACTTTACCCGAAAGCCGTTTCACCACCTCAACGGTAATACCTGCTTCCTCTGGCCTACCAGGGCCAGGAGATATAATAATACCTTTTGGATGGGCTTCTTCCAATTCCCGTACTGAAGTAGCATCGTTACGAACCACCCGTACGGGCTCTTCAATAAGCTCCCGTAGATACTGGTACAGGTTATAGGTAAAAGAATCGTAATTATCGATTAGAATATACATACTTAAGCCTCCAACCCTAAGGCTGTCCTTAAAGCCCTCAATTTTTCTTCTGTTTCTTCATATTCTCTTTCCGGCTTTGAGTCGTACACTACTCCGGCGCCGGCCTGAAGCACCATCCGATTCCCTTTTTTCAAGGCGCTTCGAATGGTAATGCAGGAGTCAAACCCACCTCCGGACTCAAAGTACCCCACGAGGCCCGCATAAAAACTTCTTGGAACCGGTTCTAAAGCATCCAGGGTTTCCACAGCCCGGATTTTGGGAGCCCCGGATACAGTGCCCGCCGGAAAGGTTGCCCGAATAATCTGGGCTGTGGTAATTCCTTCTCCTCCGTTTAGGTTTACCTGCCCTTCCACCTCGGATACTAAATGCATAACATGGGAGTATCGTTCCACCTTCATAAAGGTGGTAACCCGGACGCTCCCCGGCTTGCACAGCCTTCCTAAATCGTTGCGGGCTAGATCTACCAGCATCAGGTGCTCGGCCCGCTCTTTAGGATCTTCCAAAAGTTCCACTTCCAATGCTCGGTCTTCTCCATCCGAAGCTCCTCTTCTTCGGGTTCCGGCTATAGGATGAATAATAGCCTTTCCGCTTTTCACCTTTACCTGCATTTCGGGTGATGCGCCGAAGAGCTCAAAATCTCCGAAGTTCAGGTAAAACTGGTAAGGAGAAGGATTCACCCGGCGTAGATTCCGATAGGCTTCAAGCGCAGGAAGCTGGGTATTCAGGATAATTCGCCGGGACAGTACAGCTTGTAGCAGATTGCCTTCGATTATTTCTTGCCGCAGAGTTTGCACCCCTTCGAGGAATCTGGATCGGTCAAAGGGATCTTCCTCAAGTTGAACCGAGTAGGGGGTTAAAGGCTCCTGCAAATAATTAAAATTAAAATCTCGGATGATTCCTTCCGTTTCTTCTACTGCGGCATGTAAATCTATTTTACGTTCTCTGTAATTGAGTCCTATTAAATACAAGAGATCCGTATAGTGATCGAATATAACAAACACATGTCCGAATAAAAACGAAGCTTCGGGAAGGCCTAGAGGATCGGGCCTTTGTCGAAAGAGCATTGTATCACAGTAGCGAGCAAACTCATAGGTTACAAACCCTACCCCACCGGAAGGAAAGGGAAAATCCTGGGCAGGAGGGTGATGTTGCTCCGCAAAATACTGACAGGCATCAAAGATATCCCCAAAGGCCTGGGACATTTTAGCTCTCTTTGCCCCATCGATATAAAAGACCTCTCCTTCTCGTTGCTCTAACTGAAAGGCCTTACGAACCATTAACAAAGAATATCGTTCCTTTCCTTTTTGAAAGGAGGAAGATTCTAGTAGGGCTAA
>JBDNDI010000185.1:0-5730 GCA_046719195.1 Spirochaetales bacterium
CACCTATGTTTCTTGCATCTCGGCATTTCTTAGCCCTTTCTGTGCATATGCACATAATAAAATTCTTAAAACGCTTCGTCAATAGGATGCGTTACCTCTTCGAATAAAAAGCAAATTAGAGTATATTATGCCAGGAGGTAGATTGTGAAACTGGTTGAATGGGATGAAAAATTATCCGTAGGTTTTTCCGCAATCGATGAGCAGCATAAAAAACTCATTGATATTACCAACCGACTCTTTGAGGCATGCGTTCAGGGCAAAGAGGCAGCCAATGCTGAGTTTAAAACAATTGTTAAAGAGGCCGTAGCTTATGTAAAAACCCATTTTGCCTATGAAGAAGAGCTTCTGAAAAAAGTTCAATACCCTGCTTATGCAGCTCATAAAGCGGAGCATGAAGAGTTCGTTAAAAAAATACTCCAGGAAGTAAGAGACTTTGAATCTGGGAAACCCTTTGTACCCAATAATTTTGCCCGTTATTTACGAGATTGGACCCTAGAACATATCGCAGTTAGCGATAAAAAATATCAACCTTTTCTAAGAACCTAATACGGGAACTTTACCCTTTCCTCTCTATCTTTTGCTCCATTCCCCCTATTCTTAGTATATTGTAGAGAAAAATATGAACAATGAAAGTGTAATTCGTATCGAGGGTGCCCGGCAAAATAATTTAAAAAACTTATCGGTGGATATCCCCATTGGAAAGATAACAGTAGTTACCGGGGTTAGCGGCAGTGGAAAATCTTCCCTCGTGTTCGATACAATATTTGCCGAAGGGCAGCGGAGATACATTGAAACCTTCTCTGCTTACACAAGGCAATTCCTCGATCGAATGGACAAGCCTCAGGTAGATCGAATTGTGGGAATTCCCCCTGCCGTAGCTATTGAAGCAGCGAATCCAGTTCGCACTTCCCGTTCGACTGTTGGGACTATGACCGAAATTAATGATTACCTTAAGATCCTCTATGCAAAACTATCCAAACTGTATTGCAAAAGTTGCGGTAGAGAGGTAAAACCCGATACTCCGGATTCGGTACTTGAGTTTTTGACCCAAATACTACCTACAGAACCTACCCCCCTTATTATTACCTTTAGAGTTTCTGTCCCTCCGAAAAGTTCCGTTGAATCTATGAAAGAGGTTTTAGCTTCCCAGGGGTACAACAGGTTTCTATCCATATCTAACGAAGAAATTGAGGTTATCCAGGATAGAGTTCTTTTTTCCCCGGAAACCTATAGCCGTGCCCGGGAAGCTTTGGAAGTAGCCTTCCTGTATGGAAAAGGTCGTTTAACTGTATATCAATATGATCAGGACCGCACAAATCCCTTAAACTCCTGGAGATTCTCCAAGGATCTGCACTGCCCAGACTGCAATATTCATTATAAAGAGCCTTTCCCCAACCTGTTTTCTTTTAACTCACCCCTAGGTGCCTGCCCCCGATGTAGAGGATTTGGAAGAATTATCGATGTAGATATAGAACGGGTAATTCCTGACGAAACTCTATCCTTACAACAAGGGGCCATTAAACCCTGGCAAACGTCTAGTTATTCGGAATGCCAGGAAGATCTCGAGTCTTTTGCCCGCAAACGAGGATTTCCGTTGAATATTCCCTGGAGAGAGTTAACTGAGGAACAAAAACAATGGGTTATAGAGGGGGAAGGCCGATGGGAAGAGGGTAAATGGTATGGGATACGCCGTTTTTTTCAGTGGCTAGAAACCCGTGCCTATAAAATGCACATTCGGGTACTTCTCTCTAAATACCGGGATTACATAATGTGCCCGGAGTGTAAAGGAGCCCGTTTGCAACAGGAAGCCCTTCTATGGCGATTACCCAACCGAAGTCATAGCCAGGGGCTTACGATTCACCAGCTTGCCTCCCTTTCCCTGTATGCCTGTAGAGAATATCTTTCTAACCTAACCCTTTCTCCAGAACAAGAAGCAGCCTGTGCTCCTTTGCTCCAACAAGTATTGAGCCGCTTAGGGTATCTAATCGACGTAGGATTAGGATACCTCACTTTGGATCGTCAATCCCGTACCCTGAGTGGAGGGGAGCTACAACGAATCAATCTTACCACTGCCCTGGGTGCAGCCTTAGTAAACACCTTGTTTGTGCTGGATGAACCTAGCATTGGTCTTCATCCTCGGGATATAGATCGTTTAATTCATATTTTGCAACTGCTAAGGGATAATGGAAATACTTTAGTTATTGTAGAGCACGATCCTGCGGTTATAAAAGCTGCTGATCACATTATCGATATGGGCCCAGGTCCCGGCCAATCGGGAGGCAATATTGTATTCGCTGGTCCCCTAAGGGAACTATACCAACATCCTACCTCCTTAACTGCCCAGTATTTACGTAACGAAAAAAAAGCGATTCTTACCTCCTTTGGTTCTTCGCCATTACCCGGCTCTTCGCAAGGAGCAGGCTCTGCGCCGTTAGTAGCCTCGAAGCTAGGAGTAGGCTCCACGCTGGTACTAGGTCCTGCACCCGTAAAAGACCCCTTACTACATCGCACCACCCTGCGGATTGAAGGGGCTTCCCTACATAATTTAAAAAATCTATCTCTATCCCTTCCCCTACACCAATTAGTAGTAATTAGCGGGGTAAGCGGATCCGGAAAATCTACTCTACTGGAACAAGTCCTGTACCCGAATCTGGTTCGATTACTGCAGCAGAAAGGATTTACCTCCCTACGGAATGTGATCCGCATAGAAGGCTTTGAAGAGATTGACCAGGTTCTCTTTGTAGATCAAAAACCGATTGGGAAATCTAGTCGCTCTAATCCTGTTAGTTACATAGGAGCTTTTGACAGTATCCGAAAACTCTTTGCCTCCCTTCCCCTTTCGAAAGAAAAGGGATACACCGCAGGAACGTTTAGTTTCAATTCGGGTAACGGTAGATGCCCTACCTGTGAGGGGAAGGGGTTTGAGCGGATTGAAATGCAGTTTTTAAGCGATGTGTATCTGCGCTGTCCCGACTGCGATGGAAAACGATTCAAACCAGAAATCTTAGAGGTGCACTATCTTGGACCCGACGGTACATCCTATTCCATTGCGGATGTGCTAGATCTGACAGTAGATGAGGCAATACAACTCTTCAATGGAAAAGGAGAAATTACCCATCGTCTTTCCCTCTTAAAAGAAGTAGGTCTAGGATACCTTACCTTAGGACAAGGGGTGCCCTCCCTCAGTGGAGGGGAAGCCCAGAGATTAAAACTAGCAGGGTACCTGGCAGATGCACAACTAAAACGGGCCTCTCATATTCTGTTCTTATTAGACGAACCTACCACGGGCTTACACTTTGAAGATATTTCCCTCCTGCTTCAAGTGTTCCGTAAGCTTTTGGAACAAGGACATTCCTTAATTGTGATAGAGCACAACCTGGATGTCATCGCTTCAGCAGACTACCTTATAGACCTAGGCCCAGAAGGAGGAGAAGAGGGGGGAAAAGTAGTTGCTGCAGGGCCACCCCTAACCCTGTTAACCTGCCCTGAAAGTCGCACAGGCCAATCCCTTTTTAAATATCTAAACCCGTACATTTCCGGTGCAGCAACGCCCCTAACCCATACGCTTCTTTCGCAAAAGTCCGGACAACAAATTCCCTACAATCGGGAACAAGAAGCATCGTCCCTGCAGGTTGCTGAATCAACTCCCCCTTTTTCTTCTTTATCTAATAATTCCTTTCAATATTCCCCTTCGTCGCCAAACGAAAAAACCTCAACTATAAAGCAGCCTCTGCCCTCGGTTTTTACTCGAACCCCTGCCGAATCCTCCCGAACAATTCTTGTGCGTGGGGCAAAGGAACATAACCTAAAAAACCTTACCGTATCCCTTCCCCTTGACACTTTTACCGTAATTACCGGTGTAAGCGGTAGCGGGAAAAGTACCCTGGCCTTTAATATTGTTTTTGCAGAAGGGCAGCGTCGATATCTGGAAACCTTAAATGCCTATGCCCGGCAATTTGTGGAGGTACTGCCCAGACCCGAGGTAGAAGAAGTGGTAGGAGTTCCTCCTACCGTATCCATTGAACAGCAAACAAGCCGTGGGGGTCGGAAAAGTACTGTAGCTACCATAACCGAAATCTATCACTATCTAAGACTCTGGTTCACGAAGCTAGGTACTTACCATTGCCCCACCTGTCAGGTGCCCATAGAGCCTCAAACAGCAGAAAGCATAACCGAACTCATATTCAGGGAGCTTGCTCCTGCACCTTACATACCCTCTGATACCACCATATCTCCGCAGGCTTTACAAATCTATGCACCCTTAGTTACCAATCGTAAGGGAGTTTACCGGGAATTAGCCTCCTGGGTTAAAAAAGAAGGATACGGGCAGGTACGAATTGATGGCGCCCTGTACGATGTTGACAGCTGGCCTACTCTTTCCCGGTACAAAGAACACTCAATCGACTTACTCCTGGGAATCGATCCAAACGTATCTCTTCCTGAGGGTATACTGAAAACAGTTCAGAAGGGACTAGAATTGGGAAAGGGGAATTTAAAAATTCTACTTAAAGATTCGGAACGGTTCTTCTCGGTAAAGCGGATGTGCCCTTCCTGCGGCACCAGTTTCCCTGAACCGGATCCGAGGTTATTTTCCTTTAACAGCAAGCATGGCTGGTGTCCCCGTTGTTTCGGAACCGGACTTATACTTTCAGGGTTCGATGAGAACCAAACTGGAGAAGAAATCTGGTGGAATGAGTGGTATGAAGGGCAGGAAGTTCCCTGCCCGGCATGCAAAGGCAAACGACTTAGACCTGAAGCGCTATCCGTTACGTTCCAGGGGCTTTCTATTGCGGATGTTACTGCCCTTTCCGTAATGGATGCGTATAAATTCTTTTCCCAACTGCATCTCAAGGGTAGATCTCTAGAAATCGGTAAAGAAATCTTACCTGAACTTCTATCTCGCTTATCGTTCCTGGAAGAAGTAGGGCTATCGTATCTAAGTTTGGACCGATCCGCTCCTTCGTTAAGCGGTGGCGAGAGTCGCAGAGTTAGACTGGCTGCCCAGTTAGGGTCTAACCTACGCGGAGTATGTTACATCTTAGATGAACCTACCATCGGATTGCACAGCCGGGATAATGAACAGTTACTAAGGACTTTAAAAAAACTGAAATCTAAAGGAAATACTCTTTTAGTTGTGGAGCACGATGAACAAACCATTCGGGAAGCGGACCACATTATCGATTTAGGCCCGGGGGGTGGAGTTAAAGGCGGAGAGATTTTAGCAGAGGGAAATCTTGAGGCTCTGATGCAGAATAAAAAAAGCCTTACCGGAACCTATCTTCTTCACCCCTTATTCCATCCCTTACGCAGAAACCGTAGACCTGTAACCCTTGAAACTCCCCGGTTATGGGTTCGGGGAGCCACTTTGCATAACCTTAAAGAAATTGATGTGGGCTTTCCTCTGGGAAGATTTGTGGTGGTATCAGGGGTAAGCGGCAGCGGAAAAAGCACCCTGGTTCGGGAAGTCTTGTATACCTCCCTAATTCGGCTGTTACACCGAAGCCACCATGAGAACAACCAATCCGAAAAAAACGCTGAAGCGGTTGGCTGCAAAACCCTAGAAGGTTGGGAACAGATAGGTAGAGTGCTGGAAGTAGATCAGACCCCGGTAGGGAGAACACCCCGGTCTTGCCCTGCTACCTATATCGGTTTTTGGGATTCCATTCGAAAATTGTACGCGGAGCTACCCGAATCCCGAGTTCGGGGGTACACCCCAAGTCGTTTTTCCTT
>JBDNDI010000186.1:0-5704 GCA_046719195.1 Spirochaetales bacterium
GGTGGTGTTAGAGATTATAATGCGCAAATCGGGTAGGGCCGCACAATTTAAAAAGGAGGCATAGTCAGTGTACGGGTTAATACCCTGGCTAACTGAAGTAATAATCTCTATCTCTTCCTTAGGTTTCCCCTGATCGATACCCCTGCGTAGTAGGGTAAAAAGCCCTTCCTGTTGATTCAAAAGTTCCACGGTTCCTTGGGGAAGGGGCTGGATAATTACCACCTTTCCCTGGAATAGACCTTTCGAGTTCATTCGATGAATCATCCAATCTGCAAAACCCCGTAAGAACCCGCCTTCTCCGAATTGTAACACCCGAATGGGAAAGTTTTTTTCTAGGAGCCGGTGGGGATCGAAGGTATCAACATGACTTTGAATCAAACCTTTTGAAAGAAGAGGTAAAGTTGGCATGGCCTCTATACTATCGAGAAGAAGAAAAATAATTAAGTACCTACTCTGTTATTTTTGAGCGAAAAAAGGATGGAGCGAAAAAGGATGGGAATAAAAAGGGAGCGGCGGGAGGAAAATTGTACAAACTAAGGCGTGGCCTTAAATGACAAAAAATAAAGGGGGCTTTAGGCCCCCTACTTGTTGCCGCCGATCAGAATCGAACTGATGACACACGGATTTTCAGTCCGTTGCTCTACCGACTGAGCTACAGCGGCAACCTGGAGATACTTTATAGGTAAATTTTTCAGAAATGTCAAGACGCACTTTTATTGACCGGTTTCTTTTAGAGGAGTACTATAAATTGCATGGATCCCAAAAAGCGGCAGATTGAAGCATACCAAAAAGTTATGCATCCCCCTAAAACCCCACTCCACCAAAACTCAAAAGTCAAGGATGCATCCAGGTCTTCTGTTCCCACGAACCCTGCTGCCCCATTTACCGACCCCTCTTCCCCGCAGAACCCGTCTCCACCAGAGGAACACAAAGCTTCCAAAAGCTTTGCAGGGCTTTTCAAAGTTACCGGCAAGGAAAATCCCTATCGTAAAGCTGCTAAGTTTTTGCTATTAGTGGGCAAAGAAGAGGGAGCTAAGGTTCTTCGACACTTTACAGAGGAGGAAGTGGAAAAAATTACTAGGGAACTTTCCCAGATAAAGAGGGTAGACCCGGTAGAAGCAGAGCATTTATTAAAGGAATTCGGTTTTTTTAAACAGAGGGGAAAATATGTAAAGGGCGGAGTAAAAGGAGGTATCGAAACTGCCCGATCGATTCTTACAAAGGCTTTTGGCGAAGAGTTGGGAAGATCGATTTTGGCACGCAGTGTCCCTTTAGAAGAACAGAAATTATTCGCTTTTCTTCAAGACATGGAGGCACATCAGGTGTTTCAATTGCTTCGTACAGAAACACCGGCTGTGGTAGCGGTTCTTATTCCTTTTTTAAAATCTGAACAAGCTTCCCAGCTTATCCAGCTCTTTGAACCGGAGTTTCGAACCCGATTGCTAATACGATTAGCTCACAAAGATAAAGTTTCCCGGGAAGTTTTAATCCGTATGGAAGAAGCTCTACGAGAAAAAGCCCATAGATTCGCTTCACCTGCTGCAGAGGTTGAAGTAGATGGCAAGAGTGTATTAGCGGATATTTTAAAATATATGGATTTAGATCAGGAGGAAAAGATTTTAAAAGAATTGGAAGAAGAAGCTCCGGAGGTAGCTGATGACCTAAAGGAAAGATTATTCACAATAGATGTACTGGAAGACATGGAAGATCAGGATTTGCAGAAAGTGCTTAGAACCTTATCAGAGAAGGATATTGCCCTTCTGTTAAAAGGTAAAACAGAGAATATTCGTTTCCGGATTCTCTCGAATATTTCGGAACGAAGGCGCTTGCTTGTAACCGAAGAATACCGCTATCTTGGAGCGGTTCCTAAAAAAGAAGTGGATAAAGCAACAAAAGATTTTCTAGATACCTTAAAAAGATTAGAACAGGAAGGGAAAATCGTTCTTCGTCGAAGGGGTGAACTTCTCTTTCAATAGCCTTGACAGTCTAGGCGCTAGACCTTAGTATCCCCAACTATGACAGCAAATGAACTCAGGCAAAAGTATATAGATTTTTTTATTTCTAAAGGGCATAAACAAATAGCAGGAAAATCTTTGTTGCCCGAAAATGATCCAACGGTTCTGTTTACTACAGCGGGAATGCATCCCTTAGTTCCTTATATATTAGGGGAACCTCACCCGGCAGGGAAACGACTCGTGAACTATCAAAAGTGCATCCGTACGGGAGATATCGATTCTGTAGGGGATTTAAGCCATCTGACTTTTTTTGAAATGCTTGGAAACTGGTCTTTAGGAGATTACTTTAAGGAAGAAGCGATTCGGATGAGCTATGAATTCCTCACCTCGGCTAAGTGGCTAGGGATAGATCCGGCGAAACTCTCTGTAACGGTATTTGCCGGAGACGAAGAGGTCCCAAAGGACGAGGTTTCAGCCTCGGTATGGAAGTCCTTAGGTATTCCGGAAAACCGAATTTACTATTTGGGGAGGGAGGACAATTGGTGGGGGCCTGCAGGTACCACGGGACCCTGTGGGCCGGACACGGAGATGTTCATCGATACAGGGAAACCAGCCTGCTCTGCCCATTGTAGACCGGGATGCTCCTGCGGTAAGTATTTTGAAATCTGGAACGATGTTTTCATGGAATACAATAAAAAGGGAGATGGAACCTATGAAAAATTAAGCAGGCATTGTGTAGATACAGGAATGGGTATTGAACGTACCTGCGCCATACTTCAGGGGAAAGGTTCTGTGTACGATACAGAAGTGTTTCAACCATTACTTCGTGCTATTGCGCAGATAACGGGTTGCGTATACGGGACTTCTACTGAGTTAGATAGATCCATACGAATTATTGCCGATCATATACGAGCTGCAGCTTTTATTCTAGGGGACGAACGGAGAGTTCTTCCTTCCAATGTGGGGCAAGGATATATTTTACGCAGGTTAATCCGTCGTGCTAGTCGGCATGGTAGAAAATTAGGACAGGAAGATGCTTTTCTAGCGATTCCTGCCAAAGTAGTCTTAGAAATGTATAGTCCTTTTTATCCTTCCCTGCAGCAGGCAGGAGATTCTGTGTTAGAAGAACTTACCAAAGAAGAGAAGAGATTTTTAGAGACTTTAAAGAAAGGGGAGCATGAGTTTGAAAAACTCCTGCCAAACCTTCAGAAGGATCCTCGGAAAGTTATTCCCGGTAGAATTGCCTTTCGGCTCTACGATACCTATGGATTCCCTATAGAAATAACCGAAGAATTAGCTCGAGAACATGGACTAGTGGTAGATAAAGCAGAGTTTGAAGAAGCTTTTGCCAAGCATCAGGAACTTTCTAAACAGGGGGCCGATAGAGTTTTTAAAGGGGGTCTTGCGGACAATTCAGAAATGACCACGGCTTTGCATACGGCTACCCATCTCTTGCATAAAGCCCTGCGGATCGTGTTGGGGGAACATGTAAGGCAAATGGGTAGTAATATAACCGCTGAACGTCTCCGGTTCGATTTTACCCATCCTTCACCTATGACATCAGCACAGATAAAAAAGGTAGAAGAAATAGTAAACGAGCAGATTCGTCAGGACCTTCCGGTTACCATGGAGATCATGAGTCTAGAGGAGGCTCGTAAACAGGGAGCCCTAGCCTTTTTTAATGACAAGTATGAAGAGCAGGTTAAGGTATACAGTGTGGGGAATTTTTCAAAAGAAGTATGCGGAGGGCCCCATGTGGACAGGACCGGGAAATTAGGCAAGTTTGTTATTCAGAAAGAACAATCGTCCTCTGCAGGAGTTAGAAGGATTCGAGCAATTCTAGTTCGGGAATAGTGCTTCCCAACTGACCGCAGGCTCCTCCTATGGAACAGCCACGGGGAAATCTGCAGACCGTAGGTATTCCGTAGGAAGTAAGTAGGGAATAGTATTCCTGAATAACCTTTGCTTCTGCAGGTTGAAAAGGCAGCCCTGAAACAGGATTGTAGGGTACTAGATTCACTAAAGGTTTCAAATCCTGAAGGTACTTAGCAAACTCCCGAGCGTGCGCCTGTGTGTCGTTGATCCCTTTTAAAAGTACAATGGCTAGGGTAGGACGTTTTCTAGCCTTTCTTTTATAGTACAGAAGGGCTTCTTTTAATTCTTCAAGAGAATAACTGGAAACCCCTGGCTGTAACCGGCTTCTAATAGGTTCTAAAAGGGAGGGAAGGGAAAGGGTTAGGTAGACCAAGGGGCCCTCTTCCGCTAAGGTATAGATTCTGGGCACTAGGCCAGCCGTAGAAATAGTAATATGCCGTAACCCCAATCCGTACCTTTTTGGATCTAGTAACTGATACATTGCCTTCTGAACCGCTTGAAGGTTGGCTAAGGGTTCCCCCATTCCCATAAATACAACATTCTTTATGGGCCCAGCATATTTCAGTAATGTTTCATACTGTAAAAGAATCTCTTCCGAAGTTAGATTTCGGACAAATCCGAGGGTACCTGTTTTACAGTAGCTACAACGTAACGCACAGCCTATTTGGGAAGAAAGGCAGGCGGTTTTTCTTCCGGACGGAGCGGTAAGGAGGACACTTTCTACTATCTTGCCATCCGCTAAGGAAAGAACTAGTTTTAGAGTACCGTCCTTATCTCTTTGAATAAATTCCATAGGTTAGGACTTTTTCAGCTCTTTTTCTATTTCTTCCCGTAAGCTGGATAAATGCGGGTTATGAAGGCCTAACCGGCTAGCACTCTCTATAACTTCTAGAGCCTGTGTCAAATTGCCCGTGCTTCGGTAACATTCTGCAATTTCCTTATATAGACGCACATTCTTAGGGTCCAATTTCTTAAACTTTTCTAAGGATTCTAGCGCCTCTTTGTAATGTCCCCTTTCTTTTGCAATGAGGGCTAAGCCTAATACTGCGTAGGCATCGAATTCAATATTTAAAGCCTTGTGGTACATTTCTTCGGCCTTTGTTAGATCCCCCATGGATCGGTATGAATCCCCTGCCCGGGTAAGAATAACTTTGTTGTTAGGATCGGATTCTAATATGCGGTTCCAGTATTCCAGGGACTCTTTGTGCTGATTTAATCCCCGGTAACAGTCTGCCAAGCCAAACAGAGCATAAAAGTTATTAGGATCCATCTCTAACGCCCGGTGGAAGTATTCGATTCCTCGTTTGTAAGCCTTTAATTTGCGGAAACAATTTCCTATAGAGGTAAGTAAGCGAATGTCTATAGAATCGGGATGAAATTGAATCATTTTTTCCCAATAGTACAGAGCTTTTTCGTATTCTTTAAAATCGAAATAGAGGTGCCCTAAACCTATTAAGGCATAGGCATTGTCCTTTTCTAGAAGAAGGACTTTTTCATAAATTTGTCTTGATTTCTCTAAGTTTTTCACTTTCCGGTATGCATCCGCAATCCGGGTAAGAATGGTAACGTTTCCCGAATCATGCTCTAAATACTTTTCCCACAGGCTAATAGCTTTATGAAAATTTCGCAGGGCTTTGTAACAATCGGCTAATCCAAAAAGAGCATAACTATTCTGTGGATGGTGTGTTAAACATTCCTCGTAGAAATGGATCGCTTCTTCAAAATTGCCTGCTTTTCTAGCCGCATCCCCAAGCCCAACTAAAGCATAGTTGTTCTCCGGCTCTATTTTTAAAATACGCTGAAAACAATCTTTTGCCTCCTGAAGTCGGTCTTCTTTTAAATGGAGGTATCCCTTCTGGGACAATTCCGTAATC
>JBDNDI010000187.1:0-5691 GCA_046719195.1 Spirochaetales bacterium
TCCCGGAGGAGCCGCTGCAGCTGCCCCCGCAGAGGAAGAAAAGACAGAGTTTACCGTCAAACTCAAATCTATCGGAGATAAGAAAATCGAAGTAATAAAGGCTGTTCGGACCGTAGTTCCTGGCCTGGGTCTAAAGGAAGCTAAAGACCTCGTAGAAGGCCTAGGGGTTATAAAAGAAAATGCTTCCAAGGATGAGGTAGCGAACATCAAGAAAGCCCTAGAGGATGCCGGGGCAACCGTTGAGATCCAGTAGTATAGACATTTTTTATAGTCCATTAATCCTCTTAAAACCACCGGTACTTAGTGGACCGGTGGTCTATTATTCTCAGGAGGCAGGCGTACATGTTTGATAGGAATGCCGCGATAAAACGGGTTGTTGTGGGGAAGCGACGACCCGATGTAATGGAACTTCCCAACCTGATTGACATTCAGCTTTCTTCATACGAACGGTTCTTGCAACGGGAACGATTGCGAGAGGGAAAGCCCTTGTTAAACCAGGGTTTGGAAGAAGTGTTTCAATCAGTGTTCCCCATCGAAAGCCAGAATGGGGATATGCGGTTGGAGTACGACCATTATACTCTAGAAGAAAGCAGTGTAAAATTTTCTGAAACCGAATGTAAACAAAAAGGTCTTACCTATGCGGTTCCTATCAAGGCTAGAATCAATTTAGTATTTCTTGAGACAGGGGAAATTCGGCAAAAAGATATTTACATGGGGGACATTCCCCTGATGACTGATCGAGGTACCTTTATTATCAATGGGGCGGAACGGGTAGTGGTTTCCCAGATACATCGCTCCCCCGGGGTGATTTTTTCTCATGAAAAGGGAGTGTATTCCTCCCGGATCATTCCCTATCGAGGGTCCTGGTTGGAATTTGAAATTGATCAAAAGAAAGATTTGATTTATGCCAAGATCGATCGCAAGAAAAGGATCCTAGGCACTCT
Organism: Spirochaetales bacterium; assembly: GCA_046719195.1. GTDB lineage: Bacteria > Spirochaetota > Spirochaetia > DTKZ01 > DTKZ01 > DTKZ01. The sequence continues at coordinate 945 of JBDNDI010000187.1, forward strand.
TTTCCTCCGGGCAATGGGGTATGATTCAAGGGAAAAGATCATTGCCCTTTTCTATAAAACCCAAACTCTGCCGGTCAGTTCAAGTCGGGAAAACAAAGAAGCCCTCATAAACAAGGTTCTAGCGAAAGCGGTGTATATACAGGAAGGAGAGCAACTTAAGCGGCTTCACATGGCAGGAGAGAAGCTTCACCCGCATGATATAGATGAACTAATAGCGCAGAAGATTTCAGAAGTAGAGGTAATCAATTTTGAAGCCGAAGGTTCCTTGAAAAGTGAAATTATTTTAAACTGTTTTGAGCGGGAAGAGGCAAAATTCACCCGAGAAGATCAGGGTCAGAGTGAACCCACCAAGGAGGATGCTCTTTCTGCTGTGTACGCGGTACTTATGCCCGGTGAACCTATAACCGTAGAAAATGCAGAAAAGGATTTCAATTCCATGTTCTTCTCTGCCCGTAGATACGACCTAGGAAGGGTGGGTAGGTATAAACTGAATAAAAAGTTCGGGTACGAACAACCCATAGATTCGCATCTCCTTACCAAGGAAGATATTATCAACACCATGAAGTACCTTATCCTTGTGTACATCGGTGAGGAGAATGTAGATGATATCGATCACCTAGGAAACCGCCGGGTAAGATCCGTTGGGGAACTACTTGCCAATCAGCTAAAAACCGCTTTTAGCAGAATGGAACGCATTGCAAAGGAACGGATGTCTTTGAAGGAAACTGAAACTTTAAAACCTCAGGACCTTATTTCCATCAAACCCATAGTGGCTGCCATCAAGGAGTTCTTTGGATCGAGCCAGCTTTCCCAATTTATGGACCAGGTAAACCCCTTAGCAGAGCTCACCCACAAAAGGCGGTTAAATGCCCTAGGCCCGGGTGGGCTATCCCGGGATCGGGCAGGGTTCGAAGTTCGGGATGTACATTATACCCACTATGGTAGAATGTGCCCCATAGAAACTCCGGAAGGACCCAATATTGGTTTGATTGTTTCGTTAGCTAATTACACTAGGGTAAACGAATATGGATTTTTAGAAACCCCCTATCGTAAGGTAGTGAATGGAAGAGTAACCAATGAAATAGAGTTCCTCTCTGCTATGGATGAGGAAAAATACTTTATCGCTCAGGCCAATGCCCCTATCGATGACCAAGGGAACTTTCTCCAGGATCAAATCAGTGTTCGCAAGGGCGGGGATTACACCACACGAAGTCCCAGTAATATTCAATACATGGATGTGTCGCCTAAACAAATCATCTCGGTATCTGCTTCCCTTATACCCTTTTTAGAACACGACGATGCAAACCGGGCGCTAATGGGTTCTAACATGCAGAGACAGGCGGTTCCCCTTGTATTCCCAGAACCTCCCCGGGTCGGTACGGGTATGGAGGCAAAGTGTGCGTATGACTCAGGGGTACTGATTAAGGCCAAACGTTCCGGTACAGTCGAATACGTATCTAGTACGAGAATCATCATAAAACCCGATTCTCCAGGACATTCTAACGATCGGGATGTGTTCGAATTAATAAAATACCAACGAACCAACCAAGACACTTGCTATATTCAGAAACCGATTGTTAAGTACGGCCAGAAAGTAAAAGCAGGAGAAGTGCTAGCGGACGGTCCTGCAACCTTAAAAGCAGAATTAGCCCTCGGAAGGAACGTCCTTGTAGGGTTTGTCCCCTGGAACGGATACAACTTCGAAGACGCTATCCTCATTTCTGAAAAAATTGTGAAGGAAGATATTTTCACTTCCATTCATATAAAAGAGTTCTCAGTAGACGTTCGAGAAACAAAACTGGGCCCGGAGAAAATCACGCGAGACATACCCAATATAGGGGAAAAAGCTCTAGAACAGTTAGACGAAGAAGGGATTATCCGTATTGGGGCCAAAGTGCGTTCGGGATCCATATTGGTTGGAAAGGTAACTCCAAAATCAGAGACCGAAACTACGCCGGAGTTTAAACTCTTAAACTCGATCTTTGGAGAAAAAGCTAAAGAAGTTCGGGATACTAGCCTTAGGGTGCCTCATGGAACAGAGGGAACCGTCATCGATGTCCAACGATTAAAACGATCCGAAGGGGACGATTTGCCTCCGGGCGTAGAAGAAGTGGTTAAGGTGCTAATAGCTACCAAGCGCAAACTCCAAGAAGGAGATAAAATGGCAGGTCGGCATGGTAACAAAGGCGTTATCGCCCGCGTACTCCCGGAAGAAGACATGCCCTTCTTAGAGGACGGTACCCCTCTAGAAATCTGCCTTAACCCTCTTGGGGTGCCTTCCCGAATGAATTTAGGTCAATTACTAGAAACTATGTTAGGGTGGGCTGCAGTTGCCAATAACGAATGGTACGCCACGCCTGTGTTTGAATCCTCCACTCTAGAAGAGATTGCCCAAAAGCTCCGGCAAGCGAATCTTCCTGAGAATGCTAAGGCTGTGCTAAAGGATGGGAAAACGGGAGAACCCTTCAAAAACCCCGTAACCGTAGGGTACATGTATATGTTAAAACTTCACCATTTGGTGGATGACAAAATGCATGCTCGGTCTACCGGTCCCTATTCTTTGGTAACCCAACAGCCTCTCGGAGGAAAGGCCCAATTCGGGGGGCAACGATTGGGAGAAATGGAAGTTTGGGCTTTGGAAGCCTATGGTGCTGCTAATACTCTGCAAGAATTGTTAACAATTAAGTCCGACGATATGACGGGTCGGGCAAAGATTTATGAAAGTATTGTTAAGGGCGAACCCTCTACCTCTGCAGGAGTACCGGAGTCTTTTAACGTGCTGGTTCAGGAGCTCCGAGGGTTGGCGTTGGATATAACCATTCGAGATGCCAAGGGTAAACCCATTCCCCTGACGGAGAGGGACGAAGAGTTAATCAATCGGCAGGGGAGTAATTTCTAGGAGGTCGCCATGCGGGATATACAGGATTTTGATTCCGTTCGCATACAGTTAGCTTCTCCGGAAAAGATCCGGGCATGGAGTTATGGTGAAGTTAAAAAACCGGAAACCATCAATTACCGGACTCTTAGACCCGAAAAAGAAGGACTCTTTTGTGAGCGTATTTTTGGGACTACCAAAGAGTGGGAATGTTACTGTGGAAAGTTTAAGTCCATCCGGTATAAAGGGGTCATTTGCGATCGTTGCGGTGTAGAAGTAACCCATTTTAAAGTACGACGGGAACGGATGGGGCATATAGAACTAGCCTCTCCTGTGTCTCATATCTGGTACTACCGATCCGTACCTTCCCGTATGGGGTTACTGCTAGATTTATCGGTAGCAGCCCTCCGCTCGGTACTGTATTACGAGAAGTATATAGTTATTGATCCGGGCGATACAGACTTAAAAAAGATGGAACTCCTTACTGAAGAGGAGTACCTAGAAGCAAAAGAGCGGTATGGTATGGCCTTTACTGCAGGTATAGGCGCAGAGGCTATCCGTACTTTACTAGAAAGTATCGATTTAGACGCCCTATCTGCCCAATTACGAGCGCAGATGATCGAAAAAGGTCCTAAGGCGGACAAACGTCTTCTGAAACGTATCGAAATTGTGGAAAACTTCCGAGATTCCGGAAACCGCCCGGAATGGATGATCTTAGAGGTAATACCTGTTATTCCTCCAGAGCTCCGTCCTATGGTGCAATTAGATGGGGGAAGGTTTGCCACTAGCGATCTAAACGATCTGTATCGAAGGGTTATTAACCGGAATAACCGACTGAAACGACTCATCGCATTGAATGCTCCGGACATAATTATTCGTAATGAAAAACGGATGCTGCAGGAGGCTGTAGACGCTTTATTCGATAACTCAAAGCGGAAACGGGTGGTAAAAGGGGCTTCCAATCGGCCTCTCAAGTCTCTTTCCGACATGCTGAAAGGTAAACAAGGCCGGTTCCGGCAAAACCTACTTGGGAAACGAGTAGATTATTCGGGCCGATCCGTTATAGTTGTGGGTCCTGAATTAAAACTGCATCAATGCGGACTTCCTACCAAAATGGCTTTAGAATTGTTTAAGCCTTTTATTATGAAAAAATTGGTAGAGAAAGATGTGGTGTACAATATCAAGAAAGCCAAGACCCTGGTGGAAACCGAGAGTCCTGAGGTATGGCAGATCTTAGAAGATGTGGTTAAGGAACATCCCGTGCTCCTGAACCGCGCTCCCACCTTGCATAGGCTCGGAATCCAAGCTTTTGAACCGGTGTTGGTAGATGGTAAAGCCATTAAACTCCATCCGCTGGTTTGCCATGCGTACAATGCAGACTTCGATGGCGACCAGATGGCTGTCCATGTTCCTTTAACGCAGGCTGCTCAAATAGAGTGCTGGACTCTGATGCTTTCAGCAAAGAATTTGCTTAACCCTGCCAACGGAAAACCTATTGTTTTCCCTTCCCAAGACATGATCCTAGGTATTCACTATCTAACCAAAGATATGAAGGGAGCTAAGGGAGAAGGTAAACGATATAGCTCTGTCGAGGAAGTATTAATGGCTGCGGAAGTTGGAGCCGTAGATTACTGGGCAAAGATAAAAGCACCCGTAAACGGAGAAGTAATCGAGACCACTCCAGGCCGTATTGTGTTTAACGAAGGACTACCCAAAGAGATTGAGTATATAAATATACCTTTAGGTGATAAAGAGTTGAAAGCCCTTATTGCTAAAGTATATGCAGAGAAAGGGCCCTACCTTACCGTGCAGCTGTTGGACGCCCTTAAAGACCTTGGGTTTAAATATGCTACTCGCTTTGGTGCTACCATA
>JBDNDI010000188.1:0-5682 GCA_046719195.1 Spirochaetales bacterium
AACTACTCTTGTATCTTAAACGGAGAAAACGGTTAGTGGTAATCACCGTGTTTTTCCACGGGATTTCATGGATACTAGTGTTGTTTTATACCTGGAAAACCCAGAATCCCTGGGTGGGAATGGTGCTTTTTGCTTTAGGATTGTTTACCGCTCATTTAGGCAGCCCGGCTTGGGCTTCGTGGATGAACGACTTAGTGCCTCCTCGACAAAGGGGGACCTTTTGGGCTAACCGTAACTGGATTATAGGCCTAGCTCAATTTGGTGCGATTTTTATCGCCGGTAGTGTGATGTATGTGGGGAGGAAAATCGAATGGGAGCTAGCGGCTTTCAGTATCCTTTTTCTAGGAGCTGCTGCTGCCCGTCTTGGAGGTACGTATTTCCTATCCCGACAGTATGAACCCGAGTTGCAAAAACCGGACAAAAAATCCGAGTTTCACTTTCCCATTTTCCTATCCCGCCTTTTCACCTCCAATTTTGGCCGGTTCACCCTGTTTGTAATGGGAATCCATTTTTCTGTAAATATTGCTGCCTGCTTAATTCCTGCGTATGTGTTAAAAGTGCTGAAAGTTGGTTATGTGGAATACTCCCTTCTTACCATAACCGGACCTATTCTAGCCTTATTATTTATGCCCTATTGGGGGCCGCTAGCGGATCGGTATGGGAACCGCAGGATTCTACTCGCTACGGGTTTATTTATACCTTTTCTAACCTTAGGTTGGGCCTTTTTTTCTTCTCTGTATCTACTGTTGTTGTTGCAAATCGTGGGAGGGTTCATTTGGGCAGGTTTTAATTTATGTATGTCCAATTTTATCTATGATTCGATTCGTCCGGTGAATCTGCCTAAGGTGTTCGCCTATTTCAATACGCTAAGCACCTTTAGTATCTTTGTAGGAACTTTGGTAGGAGGTGCGCTAGCGGATCTCTTTATTCAATTAAACTTACGCTTATGGGGTTTAGGCCCGATCCGGCTTATTTTTATCATCTCATTTTTTATTCGATTAGGGTTGTATTTTCAATTAAAAGGGGGCTTTCAGGAAGTGCGTCCAACCGAAGCATCCCCTCCCATACGATACTTTTATATAGACAAACCTATGACTTTCCTTGTGGCCCGGTTGCGTATTCAGCGGAGAAAAATTAAAAAATTTACCCGGTTATTGATACGAAAGAAATAGCTGCGTATAGTAAAGGTATGATTGCCATACTCGGTGCGATGGATGGGGAAATCCAGGAATTCCTCAAGGCCTTGGATCGTAAGTCGGAAGTCCAGTGGACAGAGTTTACTTTTTACCGCGGAATCTTAGAGGGTAGAGAGGTAGTAGTAGCGAAATCTGGAGTCGGCAAAACCCTCTCCGCTATGGTAACCCAGCGCATCCTCGATGAGTATTCGCCAAAAGCTATTCTTTTTACTGGACTTGCAGGAAGTATCTCTGCCCGATTGGAGATTGGAGATACCTTAATTGCCGAAGACTGTATTCAACATGATCTGGATGCGACTGCCCTAGGGTTCAAGCGGGGTGAAGTTCCTTTTACTTCTTACCGGATTATTCCCTGCGATAAGAAACTGGTACAAGCTGCTTCGTTCTGCATACCTGAACAAGGAAAGATGGTTCGGGGCCGGGTATTAACAGGAGATCAATTTATTACCCGCAAAGACTGGGAGTCCCATCGCTACCTTGTAGAAGATTTAAAGGGGGATGCGGTAGAAATGGAAGGTGCAAGTGTGGGCCTGGTAGCTACAGTAAATAAAGTGCCCTTTCTTTTAATCCGTACTATCTCCGATAAAGCAGACTCTAACGCAAAGGTAGATTTCCAAACCTTTTTGCCTAAAGCTTCCCGCAATAGCCTGCACTTTGTACGACACATTTTGCGTAGGGGATTTACGTAGACGATCCAAAACAGAAATAAGTATATTTACGCCAGGATGAAAAAGATGAATGTTAGCATTTGGATAGTAGTTGTCTCTTTAATATTGGTTGCAGGGTACCTCTTAGCTCAGACAAAGGCGGGTTCTGCATTAGAAAAGGTGTATAGGGATCCGGCTAAGCTGGTTGAGCTTGTAGAACGCAAAACAGAACCATTCATATTAGTAGACGTTCGTACAGCCGAAGAATACAGTTCCGGGCACATTCCAGGGGCCCTTAACATACCGGTAGATAGTATTGGCCGCAATTACCCTACTCAGGATAAAGATGCCTTAATTATTCTGTACTGCCGGAGCGGAAATCGATCAGGGGCAGCCAAGCAAATATTGGAGCAAGCTGGCTTTAAACGCTTGGTTAACTTTGGAGGAGTGAATCGCTGGCCCAAAGATTTGGTAACCGGTAAAAATCCTCGCTAAAGCCCTATGCCTACCCTTCAAAGCAAGTCCCTGACAGTCGGTTCTTCCCTATCAGGTTTTGATATTCTTCAAATACAACCTATAGAGGAGTACCGGGCAATAGGTATTTGGGCCCGACATCAACGTACGGGTTGTCAAGTTTACCATATCTGCACTGCAGAATCGGACAATCTTTTTGCCTTTGCCTTTAAAACTCCTCCGGAGAATAGCACGGGGGTGGCTCACATTTTAGAACATACGGTTCTTTGCGGGTCTAAACACTTTCCGGTAAAGGACCCTTTCCTCCTATTGCTGAAAGGCAGTATGCATACCTACATGAATGCCTTAACCTTTCCGGATAAAACTGTGTATCCTGCTAGTAGTCAGGTTGAACAAGACTTTTACAATCTGCTCTGGGTCTATGGCGATGCTGTATTCTTTCCTCTTTTACGCAAGGAAACCTTTTTACAAGAGGGACACCGGAGGGAGTTCACTCCGGACGGGAAGATAGAGGCTACCGGCATTGTGTTAAATGAAATGAAAGGCAACTATAGTAGCCATGATTCCATAGCCTCCGAATGGGCCTATCGATCTTTGTTTGATAATTCCCCCTACGCTTTTGATTCCGGAGGAGAACCGGAGGAAATTGTAAATCTAACGTATGAAGAGTTTGTGGACTTTCATCGAAGGTATTATCACCCTTCGAATTGCTATGTTTTTTTCTTTGGGAATCTACCTACCGAAAAACATTTAGACTTTTTAGAAAAGCATTTTTTATCCTATTTTTCGCCTTTACCGGAAACCGATAGGAAGAGATTTGCTAATCTTACTCTTACACCCCGCTGGTCTACTCCCCGCCGCCTGGTAAAGGCGTATCCTTCCGGCCCCTCCGAAACCATTGAGAGAGGCACTTCGGTAACTGTGAACTGGCTACTAGGGCAGGTGCTAGATCCTTTACATTTGCTTTCTGTTGAAGTTTTATCAGAAATATTACTAGGCCATTCTGGTTCCCCCTTAACAAAAGCCCTTATTGAATCCGGACTTGGAGAGGATCTTTCCCCCGCTACTGGCTTGGAAACAGAAACATTGGAAATATCTTTCTCTGTAGGCTTACGGGGCACTTCTCCTAAGAGGGAAAAGAAGATTGAAAACTTAATCTTTTCGGAGTTGCAGAAACTATCAGAACAAGGAATAGATATTGAGCAAGTGGAAGGAGCGGTGCGCAGGGTAGAGTTCCGGAATCGGGAAGTAAAGTCCCCATCCAACCAGGGTATGCGTTTAATGCGCCGCACCCTTAAGGGATGGATCCATGGAGCTCCCCCCGAACATACCCTAGTGTTTCGTCCCTGGATGGACCGCCTAAAAGCAGAATGGCAAAAGAATCCCCGATACTTTGAAGGATTAATATCTACCTATCTTCTGCAGAATCCCCATAGAACTACCTTATTAGTGGTACCAGAAAAGGATCTAGAGCAAAAGATGGAGGAGACGCTTCGGATGAAGGTAAGAGAGGAAGTGTCTCAATACACAGCTTCGGATTGGGAGACCTTAAAAAGGGATTTAGAAGCTTTTCGCCTATTCCAATCCACTCCTGACCCGGAAGAAGCTATAAAAGCTATACCGTATCTGAAAATTGAAGATATCCCGCAAACGATTGAAACCATACCTACAACTTCCTTAGCGATACGGGGGGCTAAAGCAGGGTTTGCCCATGATCTCTACACCAATGGTATTGTGTATATAGATTTTGCTCTAGACCTTACCGGTGCAGAACAAGGCCCTTTTTTATGGCTTCCCCTTTTTGCCAATGCGCTAGGAGAAGTCGGAGCAGGGGGCAAGCCCTACGACCGGATCACTCTAGAATTACAATTAAAAACAGGAGGGTTTGGAGCCTCCCTCGAGGCAGGCACCCTGGTAGGGGGAGGTCAACAGGTAAGGCAATTTCTTTTTCTCCGGTTAAAAACCTTAGAAGAACTCCTGCCTCCAAGTCTAGATCTTATTCGAACTTTACTGTTGCAACCCGACTTTGAAGATGCCCGACGAATAAAGGAACTCTTGCAAGAATATCGAAACGATTTTAAATCTTCCATTATCCCCCAGGGTAGTTCCTATGCAGCGATTCGGGCAGAACGGGGTATTTCAGAAGCAGAAGCTAGGGAAGAGCAATGGAAGGGGATTTCTCAATATTTATTTGTACATGCGCAGAGAAACAAATCAGCCTTGGAGCAAATGGCCAGGGAGTTTCAAACCCTACAGGCAGCCTTATTTATACAAAATAGATTTTTTGTAAACCTCACGTATCCTGAGTCTAAATGGAGCTGGGTAATTCCCCAAGTGGAAAATCTCCTGCTATCTTTCCCTACGGAAGGAAAAGATCTAGGTTCTAATTCTTCTAGAGCTAAATATTTCCCCAAAGAGGTGCCTAGAAAAGAAGGGCTTTTAGTTCCTTCTAGCGTAGGTTTTGTAGCCCTTGCGCTTCGAGGATCTTTACTTGGAACGAAAGAATATGCCCATGAGGCTGTGTTAGCTCATCTTCTTTCTACAGGTTTCCTGTGGGAGAAAATCCGCATGGAAGGGGGAGCTTACGGAGCTTACTGTGCGGCTCATGGAAGAGAAGAATTGTTTTCTTTCTCCTCCTATCGCGATCCCAATGTGTTAAACTCGTACCGAAACTTTTCGTTAAGTTTGGAGCATGTAGCCTGGAAAAAGCCCGACCCTCGAACCACCCAAGATGCCATTATTGGGGCTGTTGCAAAAGATATGAAGCCTTTATCCCCTGGTGGTAAAAGTATAGTAGCCTTTAAACGTTCCTTGTATGGTATAACCGATCCTTTACGGGAATACCACCGGCAGTTGATGCTATCAACTCGACCGGAAGATTTACAACAGGCAGCTCAAAGATTATTAGAACGTGTACCCGATGGGTATGCCTCATTTCTAGCAAATCGGGAAGCTCTATCGTTCGCTGCCCAGGAACTTCCCGATTTAAAGGATAGGATAGAGGAAATCCCCTTGTAGAATAGTTTGCATTCTTTTCTGTTCCGAAGTATTATTATAGAGGCATGACAGTACAATCAATAGAAAGAATATTTGATATTTTGGAACTTCTGTCCCAGCAGCGTACAGGGCTTCCTCTTACCGAAATCGGTCGAAGATTGGATCTCCATAAAAGTACCGTTTTTCGTCTAATGTCGGTACTGCGACGGCGTGGATACATAGAGAAAGGGGAGGACAACCTATACCGAATAGGGGTTCGATTTATCGAGCTTTCTAGTTCTTATCTTAACAACATAGAATTAAAAACTGAAGCTGAACCTATTCTTCGGAACTTAAGTAACGCTACAGGGCAAACGGTGTATCTAGCC
>JBDNDI010000189.1:0-5677 GCA_046719195.1 Spirochaetales bacterium
GCCGCAACCAGGCCATTCGTCCGCCCGCAGAAATCCGGTATTCATACACAATCCCAGTACGAGCTACCAGACTCGCCTCAAGGAATATCAGGTGAAAAGAAAACAAACCTGTTCCGGATAATCCAGGAACTTTTAACCAACGTTCTAAAACATTCGGGGGCAACACGCATCACAATTACCCTGAGCATTCTGGAACCGAACACCCTTCAGATACAGGTAAAGGACAATGGCAGGGGCATTCGGGAAGAGGAACTCACCCATCCGGAAGCCTATGGCATTACAGGAATACGGGAACGTTGTGCATACCTGCAAGGTCAGATACAGTTCCATGGGAAACCGGGCGAAGGGACAGAGGCAACTTTGCGAATCCCTCTGTAGGAGTAAAAAATTAGCAGTTGCTTGAGAGTGATCAATAAATTTCCGGGTGTTACTTCGTAGTTCCGATTAATTAGCATCTATCTATCAAATAAGAAAAAGAGTGTCGTACTAGACAATACCATATCCTATAAAGGCCGATCCGCTTGTTGAGAAACGGGCGTTATTTACACCAACTCCCTTACCTCAACACGCGAACAAGTTTGGATACTTTTGATTCTTTCCCCTGGCATTTCTGGGTAAATTTCCTATTTAGCAAAGGTTCTAGAAAGCAATCCGAATAGCTTGCCGTAAAAATTTACCTTTACTATATTTTTCTCATGGAATATGCCGATATTCCGCACGTGTTTTCTTTAGAAGCTGCCAGGAATTACGAAGATTTCTATCGGACCCCTTATGGGGAGCGGATGGATGCAGTTGAGAAAGAGGCAGTTCAAGAATTGCTTTCTATAGTGCCGTTACAGAAACGAGGTGCATTGCTGGAGGTAGGTTGCGGTACAGGACATTGGACAGAGTTCTTCGTAAACGAAGGGTTTAGAGTCACAGCAACAGATCCTTCCAGCGGGATGCTTTCCGTAGCAAAAGGGAAAAGCCTTCCGGGAACAACCTTTATTTCTGCACCGGCTGAACAGCTCCCCTTTCCCGATGATTCCTTTCCTGTGGTTGCAGCTATCACTGTGTTTGAGTTCGTGGAAGATACCGAAAAGGCGGTAAGTGAAATAGGAAGGGTGTTGCGTAAAGAGGGTTGGTTTTTAGGTGGTTTTCTAAACGCCGGGTCAGAGATCGGTAGACAGAAAAATTCAGATCCTATCCTTCGTCATGCTCGGTTGTTTACTCTACCGGAGATAGAACAGCTCCTTGCTCCCTTAGGAAAGATGACGGTACGCTCTTGTGTACATCTTTCCCCTAAAATGGAGATCTTAGATGGAACTCATCCTGCGGTCGACCTTCCCCCTGCCTTTTATGCAGTTCGCATACAAAAGCAATAAATAATAAAAGGGAAAAAAATGATAATATCTGTGGAACTTAGTTTTTATCCTTTAGTAGAGGATTTCGAATCCGCCATTACTAATTTTATTACTCACCTCATTGACACTCCCCATTTATCTGTGAGTTCCGGCCCCATGAGTACCCTCCTTCAGGGCGAGTTCACTGTAGTATTTGATACCTTGAAGAAAGAGCTTGCGGCTGCTTTTACCCAGTATCCAGCGGTATTCACTATAAAAATTGCCAATGCATGTCCTATAACATCTCAAGATTCACCAGGTCTGGTTTCTCTTTGATGTTGCTAGTTAGAAAATAATTCCACTAGCCTTACAGGAAGAGATAACTGACCATGTAGATATACTGAATCAAACTTAGGATTGAATAGCTCATTTCAATTGTAATTCCCTAAAGGTATAGCTGTAAATCCAACTTTATGAATATTATAAATAAAGGGTCGAATTGCTCTTCCCTTGACACCCTACTTCGTACTGTCTACATTCCAATCATACCAATTAGGTAAGGAAATAACAGGTATGAAAATAACTGCCATCGAATCTTTACAATGGAAAGAGTATCCCCGACTATTAGTAGTACGTGTACACACGGATGAGGGAATTATCGGATTAGGTGAAACCGTAGACAAGGTACATGGTGCGAAAGGAGCTTTGCATGGGACTATTGCACCTCTTCTTTTGGCGCAAGATCCTCTTGATATCGAAGGACTATGGAGGTTTGTTATAGACAACCTCATGTACCATGGGTTTTCCGGTGCAGAGACTCGGGCCTTATCAGCTGTAGAAATTGCTTTATGGGATATTTTAGGTAAAAAATATAACGCCCCTCTCTATCATTTGCTCGGAGGTAAAACACGAAGTCTCATCCCTACTTACAATACGTGCATTGGATTCGGAACTATTCAGGATTATGCAGCTTGGCATAAAAATGCAGGAGCTTTGGCAAAATCTTTGCTTCGGGAAGGCATTCGAGCTATGAAAATATGGCCTTTCGATTCCTTCAGCGAAGCCAGCTTCGGTCAATATATAACTCCCGCTCAGGTAACGGCTGGCTTAAAGCCCCTACAACAAATTAGAGACACAGTCGGGAAAGATATGGAGATTGGTGTCGAATTTCACTTCCGATGGAATCGAGCAAGTATGGAACGTATTGTAGTTGCTCTTGAACCGTATGATATTCTCTTCCTGGAAGATGTTATGCCGGCTATTTACCCGGAAGAAATCAAATTATTAAGTCAGCGAACCCGTATTCCCATTGTAGGCTCAGAACTTTTATTTACTCGGTGGCAACTGCGGGAATGGTTGGAAAAGCATGTATCCCAGATACTTATGACCGATCCAGTATGGAACGGCGGAATTGCAGAGACAAAAAAAATAGCCGCTCTTGCGGAGACCTTCGGGGTGCCCTTAGTACTTCATAACGTTGCAGGTCCCATTTGTCATGCCGCCTGTATGCACTTAGGAGCCCATATTCCGAATCTGTTTTTTGTAGAATCCGTTCGAGCCTTCTATAAAACCTATTTCCCTGTTTTGAGCTACTTGGAGGTAAAAGCGGAAGATGGGTATCTTACGGTGCCCGATGGGCCCGGCTTAGGCGTCTCCTTAAGGGAAGAAGCCCTACAGGTTCCGGATCTAATCTGTCAGGTTTCCAGGGGGGAAGGGTTAGCGAAGGGACGCAGGGCTATGGGCGATCATTGGGCTGTAGAAGAGATTCGCTAATTACCAACCTTCATACCTTTATAGTTATAGCAATCCCTAAACGGGATATAAATCGAATTAGCAAAAACCAGGTAGCAATCGATCCAAACAGCCAGCAGGTACCGAAGAAGAGGGTAATCCGGGTTAGAAGAGAACCTCAGCATGATCGGTACGAAGATCGGCAAAAATATCTTCCTGAAAAGGGATCATACTTATTAGTTATAGCGGAAAACTCGTACTAGGCTCAAACGTTTCTTTCCCCAGAGCATAAAATAGGAACTTAGCAGCACCGCCAAATCGAGAACCTAAAGAAGGCGTAAGCTCCTCTCCATCTGTTGTGATTGCTATTTTCACTTTCCCCTTCACCCCAGCATACCGGACGAGGTGGGGAGATTAAAGTCGTTTTTGTAGTTCCTCTTGTGCTTTGCGCAGGTACTCTATCTGTTCCTTCAAAACTTGTTTTTGCACCTCCGGGTCGAGTTTCTGGTAGGGTGGATAGGGAATACCTGAATTCCAGAAAGGAGCAGCAAAAGTTCCAAAACGCAGCCATTCCGGTAAGCCGGTAGCATGGTACATGTTCCGCCATCCCCTTCCTCCATCAAAGAATCCTTGGCCCTTTCCGATTCCCCAGCATCTTCCAGGAATCAGATTCAAGTACTCGGGAACTCAAAATCCGGCACAGTAACCGGCAGCTCGTCCAGTCATGGGACCTAATCCGAGAGGTCCTGTTTTATCTCCTCTAGGCTTAGTTTTACCCTCCGACTAATAAAAGTGTATTGTTTCCACATCTTAAGGGGAGCTCCATACAAAAGGTCCCCCTACCTTTCTGCCACGAAACCTCCAACCACCCCGACGTCGGCATCCAGGCATCGTAAAGGCTCCGCCCATCAACCTTCCTGTTAACCACGCCTGAATAACCTCTTGTAGGTCGCCTGCTATAAACGGAATCACCCGGATCCCGTAGGCAGTTAAGAGCCCATACAAGGGTCCAGAGATCGCCCCTCATACTAAGGTATCTACCTTTAACTCAACTAGGCGTAGGGTTTTCTCCAGGGGGAAATCGGCCGGTAGGGTAGTTTTATGGATACTTAGCTCCTGTGCTGTTTTTGAGCGATTATAAGCATGCCGCTCCGGGGCAGCCCGGAATATCTGGGAGTCTAAGAGGTCATGGGCCCCTTGTAGTTCGGATGTTGCAGGTCGAATCCCTTTTGGAGAGACTAGCTCTTCCGGTAAATGCTCAACTCCAATGTATCCCGTTCTGCAAAGAATAAAGGCCCGTTCTATCGTGTTTTCTAGTTCTCGTATGTTCCCTGGCCAACCATAGGCTACAAGGAGGGAAAGAACCTCCGGCGTGATTCCTTGGATAGATTTTCCTTGCAACCGGTTAAATCGCATAATGAACTGATTTACTAGCAGAGGGGTATCTTCTTTATCTTTACTACGTTTATCCGATAGTAAAGGTCTTCCCGACACTTCCCTTCCCTAACCAATTCCGTTAAATCCTTGTTAGTGGCCGCAAGGATACGTACATCCGCAATCTCTGAACGGGTGGACCCTAAAGGTTCAAAAGTTCGCTCCTGAAGGACCCGAAGAAGCTTCACTTGCAAAAACGGACTGATCTCGCCGATTTCATCCAAGAAAAGCGTCCCTCCCTTTGCCAAGGAGAACCTGCCGGGTTTATCCTTTGTTATATCGGTAAAAGTTCCTGCTTTATAGCCAAATAGCTCGGATTCTAGCAGTGTATCGGGTAAAGCACCACAATTAACAACAATAAAGGGCAAGAACTGAATTAGTATATCCACCATGGTATTGGAATCCATGATAGCTAATTCTTTATATCGTACATCTTGTCTATCTGCCAACTACCCTTTCATCTAGTACAAAATAGGTATCTGCTCTGGATTTAGCACCTTAAAGAGTGGAAAAAATGTTGTGACCTCACAAAAAAAAACCATGGTGGCATTCCGGGAATATGAAATTTTATTTCATATCAGAGAAACTTTTTCAGAAGGTTTGTTGCATAAAAAAGGCTGCCATGATTTTGATAATTTTTCTAGCTACGGTTAAGTTCTTCTTGTTCTGGTCCCGATTCATCAAACATTCCTTTTGCTTAATAAAAAATTCTTAAACGCATCGGAACGCGAAAAATTTCCAAGTCTTTCAAGCATCCACTCGTTGTGTTTTTTCTGACCCCCTCAAGCGTTGCAAAATCCTGGAGTTTGGAAAACTGTTCCTCCCTGGTTCGGGAAGATCTTTCTTGGATTTCATTGCTCTCCGGGCTTCGCGCTTACGTAAGGCTTATCTCTCTTCCCTAATCATTCAGGGTTTGCAGCTACTAGGTGGATAACCTCTGAATTGAAAGGATCAATTACTGCGAACACTGCGATTGATATCATAGGGTTCCTCCAATCGTATCCAATAGTCATGCTAAATCAGTGCTCGGTTGAAACCGGGGCCACTATACCCCCTCTCAATACAAGAAAAAATTTTTGAACAAACCAGAGTTAGGATCTGGCTGACCAGATTCGTATTAAGCCCGAGCACCCCTGCTGTTCCCTGGAAGAAGACAACCAACTGCTTCCGATATTTAAAAGGAGCAAAGG
>JBDNDI010000019.1:0-15343 GCA_046719195.1 Spirochaetales bacterium
GATCCTCTAATCTATAAGGGATTCCGGAATGGAAACCTACGATGGTGGACCAAAAGCAAAGTACTTTAGGCAAAGCGATGGGAAAGTTCAGTGTACCCTATGTCCCCATTTCTGTATGTTGGCCGAAGGCAAAAGTGGGATATGCCGGGTACGAAAAAACCAAGGAGGAACCCTTACCCTTCCCTATTATGGAGTGCTTAGCTCTGCTGCTGTAGACCCTATTGAAAAAAAACCCCTGTATCATTTTTATCCGGGTTCTTCCATTTTTTCTATAGGATTCTATGGATGCAATTTTCGATGCCCCTTTTGCCAGAATTACAACATTTCACAAACTATTGTAAGCTCTTCCCATAGAACGTCTCCCAAAGCTGTGGTGGAGGAGGCTTCCCGATCCGGATCTTTAGGTATTGCGTACACGTATTCCGAACCTTTAGTCCACTTTGAGTATATCTTAGACACAGCGAAAGAGGCAAAGAAACAAGGTCTCAAAAATGTTCTTGTCTCTAATGGGTATTTGAACCCCGAACCTACTCAAGAGCTTCTACCTTTTTTAGATGCTGCCAACATAGATTTAAAAGCTTGGAACCAAGAATTCTATAAAACTGAAACGGGTGGCAATCTAGATCCGGTTAAAGAGTTCCTTCGACAGGCTTTTAGGGAAATCCATTTAGAAGTAACTACTCTAGTTATTCCAGGCAAAAATGATGATCCTAACGAAATCGATGAGGCTGCCTCGTTTCTTGCTTCTCTATCTCCTTATATCCCCTATCATTTAACCTGTTACTTTCCCCGGTATAAATACACGGTACGACCTACCACGGAACAAGATCTGATACCTTTGATTGAGCGAGCCCGAAAACACCTGTATTATGTGTATGCAGGAAATACCGGAAGTGGAAATATAACCCTCTGCCCTACCTGTGGCCAGGAAGTGATCCGAAGAAGAGGATACTTTACCCGAGTGGTGGGGGCACAAATGGGGAAGTGCACTAAGTGTGGTACCCGGATATATATAGCCTAGGCCGGATATCCATAGCCTAAGGCTGCACACCCTTGGATAGCAAATCGTCAAAAGCTTCTCTACGGGTGGGTATAATTTTTCCTCCTGCCTGAATAAGTTCGCCTAGCAAGCCCTGCATAGGAGATTCGGTACTTTTCGGGAAAAAGGAAAGGAATTGGGAAGCAGATAGATTGCCTGCAAAATATGCTTCCATTTGATCTGCAAGTTTTCTCCACTCTTCGGGCCGTAACCGTCGGTACAACCATAGGGCGAGCGGAGAATTCCTTAAATCAAAGGAGGATTCTTCCAACCTACCATCCCTTAGTAGGCTTACCACAGGATGAGTTTCGTCTATCCAGGGCACTTCTTTTGCTTCGGGAAGCAGTTGCGTAATACAGTAAGTTTCTTCCTGAGCCTCAGATATCCTCGAATCTGCGTCTCCCATGAACAGCGCCATAGGAGCATCCCCACCGGTAAGCTCTGCTAAGGCCTCTAGTACGGCGGTTGCAAGCAATTTAGCCCGTAAGTATTGTATAGAGAGGGTTAAGTTCTTCCGGGCTCTCTGTACATACGATTGGATAGTGGTAGTATCCGGTTTACCCCGATACGAATGATATATAGTTTCCGGATTTAAGCTCCGAAAGAATCCAAGCATTCCCTGCAGAGCTTTCCGATACTGTTTTATAGTGAAAGCCCCTTTTTGCAGCAGAGCTTGGTTGGTTTCGGGAAGAAGTTTCCAGGTGTTACTTAAAAAGGCTGCTGTATCGAGGTTGGCAAAGTCCATTACATCCTGGTTACCAAACTGTATGGCTCGTTCGACAAGGGAATGTAAGAGGGATTCTTCAGCTTGTACGAACAACTTGCGAGATCGTTCAAAAAGCACTTCTCCTACCGCTTTTCCCTCTTCATTTGTTCCCCGAAAGGGAATCGTAGCTTCAATGCAAAGAAGTACAGCCGCCTGATGTATTCGGGATACATATTTTCCCAGGGTTAAGCTAAAAGTTAATCCACTTAAGAATTCATTAATACCTTTTATCGGAGTATCTATCCTTTCGGGAGATCTGCCAAACAGAGTACAGACAAGTTCTACGGTCTCTGATTTTTTTTCACAAGCTAAAGGGTGAATACGAGTACCCTCTATACGCAGGTAAGGAGCAAAGAGTTGATGCGCTTCCGGGGGGAGCCCCTCATCTACATGCAGATAAATTAGATCGTGAAAAATGGCCGCCAGGGTTACAATCGGATCGGTGGTATTTAAAAAACTGAAAACATGCTCAATCGAGTGGTACAGGCGAGAGCGTTGACACATAATATTGTGCACCAATACCGCAATATATTCTATTTCTCTGGGAGGAACTTCCGCTTTAAGGGAAAGGAGTGCTTTCCATAGAAGTTCCATAACACTGTGCAGGTAACCTTTTCTCATATTTCCAAGTGTAACGCAGTCTAGAGGACTTAGCAAATTCTTGGGTCCTTTTCCCTATTGACGAATCGTTGATTTTTCGATAGATTATCAATCGCCAAAAGCCTTCCCCTGTAGCTCAGCCGGTAGAGCAGGTGGCTGTTAACCACCGGGTCGGGAGTTCGAGTCTCTCCGGGGGAGTTAAGATTCAATTAGCTTATTTTAGCGGTTTGTTTAAACTCAAGGCCCCCGGGGTGATCCCCTCGGGGGTATTGTTGTTTCCAGAGTGCCCATAGTCCTTCGGTATTCATAACAATAACCCTCCGTGGCCTCCCACAGCGGGAAACGAATATTGAAAGAACCCATGGGGCAAAGAAGGCAGAAAAAGTAAGAGGTTGCTCAACCAGAAAAAGTCGTCTCAATAGTCGATAGTCTGGAATGCGCGTTACTCCTATTCTGGGGGCTCCATGACTTTTATCCCGCGCGCTTGCCAGGCCTCACCGCTTTTGGGTAAACTCGGTCTACAAACGACTTTTACTGAATGTCCTAAAGGTATGTTGCTTGAAGCGGGAAAGGTCCCCTTTGCTAAGATAGCTGAGCTCGCTCTTCCGGAAGGTAAATACAGCAATCCGATTTACCGATTCCATTGCTTGATAGTAAAAAGGAGACAATGACCGAATGATCCGGGACTTCCGCGACATCGATATACTCTCCCGCGCCCAAGGATGTCTTCTTGGCCAGCTTGCCGGAGACTCCCTTGGCAGCCTTGTCGAATTTCGGACGCCGTATGACATCCGCTGGGAATATCCGAAAGGCGTACGTAAACTTGCCGACGGAGGCACTTGGAACACGATTGCTGGCCAACCAACCGACGATTCTGAGATGGCGCTTTCCCTGGCCCGTATGCTGGTGGACCAGAGAAGGTACGATCCCGAGGAGGCGAGGAAGGCCTATATTTTCTGGATGGATTCCAGTCCTTTCGATTGCGGTATGACTGTCGCAAGTGGTCTACGGGGTCGCCCCAATCCGGACAGCCAAGCTAACGGCGCGATGATGCGGATTAGCCCTCTGGGCATCTTCGGAGCCTACCAGGACGCTGAGTTGGTTGCCGAGTGGGCACGACAGGACGCTGCAATCACCCATCCCCATCCGGTATGCCAGCAAGCCAATGCATTGTTCACGATGGCGATTGCCCATGCCATCCGCCTGGCTTACAATGGCCGAGACCTGTACGAGCAGATCGTGAATTGGGCGGTAGACCTTAAAGTAGATGGAAGCCTCCTGGAAGCGGTCCGAGGTGCTGCCAAGTCACCGCCAGCGGATTATGTCCGACAACAGGGGTGGGTGCTAACAGCATTCCGCAACGCCCTTTGGCAGCTCCTGCATGCTCCGAATTTGGAGGAAGCCGTTGTGGACACCGTAATGCGAGGCGGAGATACCGACACCAACGCTGCTATTTGTGGCGCGCTTCTTGGCGCAGTGTGGGGTCGGAACGCTGTTCCCGACCAATGGGTCGAATCCCTGCTCAATTGCCGCCCTGCAGCGGGACAACCGAAGGTACGTCGTCCTCGTCCGGAGTGCTTCTGGCCGGTGGATGCATTGGAACTGGCGGAGCGACTTCTTAAATCAGGAGAGGCGCGATAAGCTTCTCAAAATATGAAATATTAAACCCCTTCCCTGTTTGACACTTTTTACAACCCCCTAGTTTGGAGTCTATGGTATAATAGAGTGATGAATCTAACGAGTACCAGGGTACCTTGGATTTCTACTCTCCTTTTTTGCATGGTTGTTTTCATCGTAGCAGGTCCTCGATCTTTTAGTCTAGGAGAAAGGGAAAAAAGACCTTCCTCCGTGGATCCACAGGAGAAGGAGGCGATGGATAGGGAGTTCCTGCTAGCCCGGGAACGGATGATACAGACCCAGATTCTTAGCCGAGGGGTTAAAGACCCGAAGGTAATAGAAGCGATGCGTAGAGTGCCCAGACATCGGTTTGTCCCCACCACCCTACAGCGTAGGGCATATGAAGATAATCCCCTACCCATAGGATATGGCCAGACTATTTCCCAACCTTATATTGTGGCCTATATGACCGAACTTTTAGCCCTTAAAGGTTCGGAAAAAGTGTTAGAGGTTGGAACAGGCAGTGGATACCAGGCCGCTATTTTAGCAGAAATAACCCCTCTTGTGTTCACAATAGAGATAATACCCGAATTAGCCGAACATGCGAGAATTACCCTTCAGGAAAACGGTTATTCTTTTGTAAAGACCCGGACAGGGGACGGGTACTATGGCTGGGAAGAAGAATCTCCCTTTGATGCAATAATTGTTACTGCAGCCGCGGGTCATATACCTCCTCCTTTACTTTCCCAATTAAAACCGGGTGGACGAATCATTATACCCATTGGAGGTATTTACGATGTACAAATGTTGACTTTAGTGGAAAAAAACGTGGAAGGCTCTTTCCGAACTTATCAACTCCTGCCAGTACGATTTGTGCCTTTAACAGGAAAGCGGGGATCCTAGAAGTGTACCACTCCCTTGGAGTTTTTATTAAAAAAATTGCCCTTACCTTGAGTATAAGTTCTATTGGCTTTTCCCTTATTTCCCTCCAAGTCCTTCTTATGCGCTTTTTTGCAGAGACAAAACATCACCATGTTTCCTTTTTTATTGTTGGAATTGCGTTATTGGGTATTGGTGCAAGCGGCACTTTTTTAAAGCTCTTCTATGATTCTTTATCCGAAAGAATGGAACTATGGGTAGGGGTAGGATTTGCCTTATTCTCCCTCCTTGTTGTTATTTTTCTTCCCTTAGCTGAAAGCCTCCCCATAGATTATACTTATTTTGTATTTTATCCTGTACAGCTATTGTATTTTATATTATACATATTTATACTTTTTCTTGTTTTTTTTCTAGGGGGAGGTATCACAGCCGCTATATTAGAACAAAATAGCGAGGATATACCTCTTCTGTATGGAACAAACCTATTTGCTAGCGCTCTTGGAGGCGTCGTTCCCCTTTTTTTTCTGTATGGATTCCCAGTAGAACAACTGATTCCCTTAGTAAGTTTGGTAGGTATATTGGGGGGATTTTTTTGGATCTTTTCAGTTACTTCTTTTTATAGAAACTGGATAGGTAAAGCCTGGGCTGCTTCATCTTCTCTTGTTGTTATGCTTCTCTTCCTTCCTTGGAAACCCAGCCTACCTCCTTATAAGCCTATATTCGTATTTCATACCCTAGAAAAATCGGGTCAAGCAGAACTTATAGATCAATTTCGAACCCCTAGAGGCACATACTCCCTCTATCGTTCCTCTGTTGCTCATTATGCACCCTTTATCGGCCTAACTGCAGACTCCCCCCTTGCTCCTCAATGGTTCATTTTTAAGGACGGAGAACTTGTAGGGACTTTGCTGGATATTGCTTCTAAAGAAGAAGCGAGGGTTTTAGATACTACTCCCCAATCGATTCCCTATCGATTGGTTAAAAATCCACGGGTCCTGCTTTTGGATGAAAGTGGAGGAATAAATCTATGGATAGCTGAACGCTTTCATGCTTCGGCTATTACCCTTGTAGTGAAGGATCCAGAAGTTGCATCTATATTAAAGCACTATATTTCCCGTATTCCGTTAACAATTCCCCTAGAACTCGTTACCGAAGATCCTAGATTATTTCTAGAACGATCCCAAGGAAGGTCTTTTGATCTTATTCAAATTGTATCTACCGAGACACTTCCCGCTACGACTTCAGGACTTTTATCTCCAAGAGAGAATTTTCTACTTACCATAGAGGGCTTGAAATCTGCCCTATCCCTCCTCTCTAAAGAAGGAATTCTTTGCATAACTCGGGGGTTACAATCTCCTCCGCGAGATAGTTTCCGCCTGCTTTCTATGGCGAGAGAGGCCATTTCCTTACGGGGCAAGGGGAATCCCCAGGATTTAGTATTGCTGGCTAGAAATTATCTAGCGTTTCTTCTGATTTTGTGTAACTCCCCTCCTTCTTCAGAGCGAATTTCCAATTTTCTTTCCTTAGTGAAAGAATTAGGAATGGATGCAGAATATTATCCTGGTGTGAAAGAATCTGACATCTTACCCTACCAGAATAGGGTACCTGCTCCTCCGGGATTACCCTACTCCTATTACTTTTGGGGAGCGCAAAACCTTTTACAAGATACCCCTGTTCCCTTTTCCTGGCTATACGATATTACCCCATCCACCGATAGCCGTCCGTACTTCCATAACTTCTTTTCCTGGAGAGGAGCGTATCAAATTTATTCCTCCGTAGGATTGCAGGGTATGAAACAATTAGAATTAGGCTACTTAATTATACAGCTAACAGCTCTTTGTATGGGGGTGGTAGCGATTCCCCTTTTAATCATCGCTTTAAAAGGAAGAAAACAATACCCTGCTCCTGGAAAAAAATTCACAGTCCTATACTTTACTATGGTAGGATTTGCTTTTTTATTTTTAGAAATTGCCTGGATGGCTTCTTTACAACGCTTACTAGGAGATTCCTTGATAACTGCTTCTCTAGTCCTAACAGGTCTACTTTTTTCTGCAGGTTTGGGGAGTTTTGCTTCTCGGAAAGTGCAGGTGAAGGTAGAAAAAGAATTAATCCGGGCGGCTCTATGGATATGTTTGTACCTAGGTCTTTCCCAACTAATGCTACCCAGCCTAACCCATTACGGAGCCTTCGTTTCTAACTTTTTCCGCTATACAGTCGGGGCGGCTTTTATCCTGTTACCCGGCTATTGGATGGGCAGGTTTTTCCCTCTCGGCATTCGCATTGTCCGTAGACACAGTATTTCTCTTATTCCCGTAGCTTGGGCTTCCAATGGATTTGCCTCGGTACTCGCAGCTCCTATAGCCCAAATGATGGCCATGAGTTGGGGATTTTTTACTGTGGCAATACTTGCCGGTAGCTTGTATCTATTAGCAGCTTGGTATTCCTTCTTACACGGAATTAAAAGAATGCTGTACGAAAACCGCAGCCCTTGACAAATGAATTATAAATATTCGAATATTCTCCAAACTGTTGTTCTTTTTTCGGGAGGTCTTCGTTGGGTATTTTTCTTCTTCTAAGCTCTTTTTCTTTACTCCTGTTAGGTTTCGTATTGATACTCCTATTCCGGAATACCAAAATTTTGTCCCATTTATTAGCTCTAGTTTCTATACTTTTTTCTCTTGGTATTATCTTTGCTTCCCTTTGGATATTCCTACAGGCGGATGTAGAGGAATTCTATCGAGAATGGAGTATTCCTTACGCATCCTTTTATCTTAGAATAGATTCGCTTAATGCAGTTTTTTTACTTTTATTAGGGCTCGTCGGTGGGGTAACCTCCCTGTATAGTTATGGATATATAAGCGGAACTGCCAATTCTCGAGCCTTGTACTGGTTAGGCTTTCTTTTTTTGCAAGGATCTATGGCGCTAGTCTGTACTGCCTACAATGGAATCTTGTTTTTCCTAAGCTGGGAATTGATGTCTCTATCTTCTTTCTTCCTGGTAATGTACGAATATGACAAACCAAAGGTACGGAGAGCTGCCTGGATTTACCTTATCGCTACGCATGCGGGAAGTGCCTGTTTATTGTATTTATTTGCCCTTTTAGGAAACCATCAGATTTGGGACTTTGACTCCTTTCAGTTTTCTTCTGTAGGAGCCTGGAGTATCGTTACCCTTACGTTTTTGGGTTTTGGAATAAAAGCTGGATTTATGCCCCTTCATGTATGGTTGCCCGAAGCGCACCCCGCAGCTCCTTCTCCCATATCAGCTCTTATGAGTGGTGTCCTGATTAAAACAGGAATCTATGGCATTCTCCGCATACTAGCCTTGGCAGAAGGTTCCTTTCCTCCGTTCTCGGCTTTTATTTATCTAGGTTTTGGTGCTCTAAGCGGTATTTTCGGCGTTCTTTTTGCCTTAAATAAAAAAGACATGAAAGAGATTCTAGCCTACTCTAGTATAGAGAACATTGGAATAATCGGGTTGGGTATAGGAATGGGAATGTATGGCACTACCCATTCCAATGGAATAGTAGGGATTCTAGGATTTATGGCAGCTCTCTTCCATTCTCTAAATCATGGGTTGATTAAAACTTCTCTTTTTTTAGGTTCAGGAACCGTTCTACATGCAACCCATACTAAGAATATCGAAGAAATGGGAGGTGTTGGCAAAATCCTACCCAAGACCGGTCTATATTTTGGTTTGTCTTCCATGGCTCTTTCAGGGTTACCCCCTTTTAATGGATTTATAGGGGAATTTTTACTTTTTCTCTCGGGCCTAGCCCTTTGTATCCAAACACCTTCCTTATCCAATATCCTATTAATAGGTGGTTTATTTGCCACCCTTGCCATAATCAGTGGGGGGGCCCTAGCCTGCTTTACCCGATTATTCGGAATTATATTCCTAGGAGAACCCCGAACCGAAATAATCCGGAAATCTTCCTTGAAAGAGCCCCTTGCCCTATACCTCCCCGGATACATCCTTGCTGCCTGTAATCTCCTTATAGGGTTAGGAAGTCTGGGAATAGCCCCCCTTATGTTTGCTGGAGCCCTATCGATTGTTCCCCCTATAGAAGGCGAGTATGGTTTTGAAACTGTGCAACTTTTGAAGCAAACTTTGCTGCCGTTAGGAATCCTAGGTGCTTTTCTGCTAGGTCTTTCGTTCATCATGTATAGTCTTAGAAATCTGATGTTAAAAACACAAAGGATAGCCTCCTCCCTTACTTGGGATTGTGGCTACTTAGAACCATCACCCCGTATGCAATACACGGGAACATCTTTCTCCCAACCGATTTGGGCTCTAAGCCGAGGCATCCTACGTCCTGTGGAACAGGTCGATATAGAGGGCAAATTGTTTCCCAAAAAAGCTACGTACCACTTTTCCCTACCGGATATATTCCAACGACTTTTCTTTAACCCCCTTTATAAGAGCCTTCTGTCCTTCTCTCGGAAATTATACTGGCTTCAGGAGGGGAGAAATCAGGTTTACATTCTGTATATAGCTATCACCTTGCTAGGATTATTACTTCTGGTTACCGGGAGATTTATATGATGTATATCCCTGCTCTTTTACTTGCTCCTCTGCTTTTCGGAATAATCGGAAAAACAAAGGCACTTGTGGCTGGGCGAAAAGGAGCCCCTTTCCTGCAACCTTACTGGGATATTATGAAACTTATCCAAAAAGGGGCTGTATACAGCAAAACTACTTCCCTCATATTCCGGATCTCTCCCGTACTAGGCTTCGCCGCTACTCTAACCTGCTTTCTCCTTCTACCTATTCCGGGATACCGAGCCCTACTTTCCTTTCCCGGAGATTTTCTGGCGTTAGTATTGCTGTTGGGTGTGGCAAGATTTAGTATGGTACTCGCTGCACTGGACACAGGTTCCTCCTTTGAAGGCATGGGAGCTAGTAGGGAGGTCTTCTACTCCTTTCTTGCCGAGCCAACCCTGTTGCTAACCTTTTTGGTTCTCCTTTTTTCTAGGAGCGGGTCTTCTCTAGCAGAAGTATTGACGTTTACTTCTTACCAAGAACCTGGTTCATGGGTAACCCTTGCTCTTGTATCCCTTTCCATTTTTATTGTCCTGCTTGCAGAAAATGCCCGAATTCCTTTCGATGACCCTAACACCCATTTAGAGTTGACCATGATACATGAAGTGATGGTTTTAGATACTAGTGGTCCTGATTTTGCTTTTGTCACTTACACAGCAGCCTTGAAATTATGGATATTTGGAACGGTATGGCTAGGCATTACGTTTCCCTTTTCGAGAGGCCTACCTTGGTTAGATTTAAGTCTATATTTACTCGGAATGGTTTTGTTTGCTTTCTTAATCGGAATTATCGAATCAATTCTAGCTAGAGTACGTCTTTTACATACCTCGCATCCCCTTACTCTTGCTACGGTACTCTCTGCGTTAGCTTTACTATGGACAATAGGATAAACGTATGGAGCCCATCTTACTTACCCCCATTATCTTGATTCTTCTTGTTTCTAACCTGCGTCTTCTCAACACAAGCCGTATGCAGGTAATGATTTTTTCTGTAGCTGTTCAAGGCTTTGTGGTCGGAATGCTTCCCCTAGTATTACATTCCGGGCGCCTTCACTTACCGATTCTCTTTATAACATTAGTTACCTCTGTAATTAAAGGATTGATTCTCCCTCGACTATTGTATCGAGCTAGAACCCAAGCTGGGGTACTGCGAGAAGTAGAACCTTTTGTAGGGCCTACTCCTTCTGTTTTTATTGGACTTTTACTCTTAGGTATTTCCTACGGTATTTCCCGCCCCTTGCTTACTACCTTACCAGAACAAGTCAAATGGATAGTAATTCTTTCCCTCTCAATGGTTTTTATGGGTTTATTTATTATTATAAGTCGGAAAAAAGCCCTGACTCAGGTAATAGGGTATCTAACCTTAGAGAATGGGATCTACGCTTTTGGAGCTTCTCTAGCCGTAGATCATCCCTTAATTGTGGAGTTAGGTGTACTTCTAGATGTATGGGTTGGGGTATTCATTATGGGAATAGCCATCTACCATATTAACCGGGAGTTTGATCATATCGATACAGACAAACTATCTCTATTGAAAGAATAAAGAGGAATTATGATCTGGAGTGTTGTTGTTTTACCTTTTCTTTTGGGCGCTATCTCTTTTTTTATAACAAACAAATCCTTTTTACGAAGACTCCTGCCCGTTGGAGGAGTTCTACAGGGGATATTGGTGTTATCCTTTTGGATCATCCAACCGGAAGGGAATACGTTGGTATTTGTTGATGCCCTGGGCTTTTTATTCTTATCCGTAACCAGTTTCCTTTTTTTAATCGTTTCTTTCTACGCTAGTGGGTTCCTCCAGAGCTTTACAGAAAAATTATCCATTTTTGCTGGATGCCTTTTTTTCTTTTTAGCTTCCATGAGCTTGGTGTGTATAAGCGCAGACATGGGTCTTCTGTGGGTGGCCATCGAAGCAACTACTCTTTCCTCTGCTCCGCTAATTTATTTTCATAAAGATCATCGAAGCCTAGAAGCTACTTGGAAATACCTTTTGATCTGTTCGGTGGGTATAGCGTTAGCCTGGATGGGAAATATTTTTTTATCCTATGCAGGAAAAGATGTTCTATCTACTCTTTTTCTTCCAGATATAGAAGCTAAAGCACCCCTCCTAGATCCCCACTGGTTAAAAGTAGCATTTATCCTGTGGATTGTAGGGTATGGCACAAAGATGGGGCTTGCTCCTCTGCATTCCTGGTTACCCGATGCTCACAGTGAGGCTCCTTCTGCAGTATCCGCTCTTCTTTCCGGTGCTTTGTTAAACTGTGCTTTTCTCGGTATCCTTCGCGGATTTGGGATACTTAAGGAAGCCCAGCTAGAAAATTGGGGTCGCGGTATCTTGGTGTTTTTTGGATTAGCCTCAATACTACTAGCGGGAATTTTTCTTCTTCGGCAGAACGATTTTAAACGGATGTTAGCCTATTCTAGTGTCGAACATATGGGTATCCTTGTACTCGGAACAGGTATGGGAGGAATTGCGGCAATAGGTGCTCTTTTCCATATGGTTAATCACTCTCTCACCAAAGGGCTTTTATTTTTAACTGCCGGAAATATCCTTCATCATTACCGGACAAAGAACCTTGATTCCTTAGGTGGAATCTTAAAGCAAACTCCCCGAACCGGCTTTCTTTGGATACTAGGCTTTTTAGCCATTACCGGGTTTCCCCCCTTTGGTCTATTCTTAAGCGAATGGTTTATATTAAGAGGAATATTAGAGGAAGGATTACCTGGAATTGGGATTCTCTATCTTTCGGGATTATTTTTAGTCTTTTTACCCATTGCCCGGTATGTTATACAGATGGTCTGGGGAGATTCGCAGGTTTCTCTGGAAGAACTGCCTAAAAATGAAAGCTACTGGTCGTGGCTACCCCCTCTAGTATTAGGTAGTATAGTTCTAGTATTGGGAGTGTATCCCCCTCCTAGTTTTATTCATTTTCTCGAGCTAGCCTCTAATGGATTTGGAGGGTGGTAACATGAATCAAGTTAGCTTCGAATCCTTTCGTTCCCTGCTTGCTGAGGGGCTTCACAAGGGAGGCAGAATAGCAGGTCTTTGGGCTATACCGATAGACCCTGAAAAGTATACCTTGTATGGATTAACTCTCCTGCCTGAAGAAAAAACTTATCATCTATTCAGCACTAGCACGGGAAAAACCTATCCTTCCCTTACTATCGCTTATCCCGCGGTTCACTGGTTTGAACGCGACCTTGCAGAGCGGTATGGGCTGATACCTGAGGGGCATCCCTTTTTAAAACCTATTCGCTTTTATAAGGGCGATGTGGGAATAACAGACTTTTTTCGTCTAAAGGGAGAAGAAGTCCATGAAGTAGCGGTCGGACCTGTGCACGCGGGGATTATCGAACCTGGACATTTCCGCTTCCAATGTGTGGGAGAAACGGTGTATCATTTAGAAATCTCTCTAGGTTACCAACATAGAGGAATAGAGCGAGCTTTAGAGGGAGGGCCTAATCCTAGAACTATCCACTATATGGAAACCTTAGCGGGCGATACTACCCTTGGTCATACTTGGGCTTATGCGCAGGTGGTAGAATCTCTTATGGAAGTGCAACCTTCTCCCTATGCTGAATTGATCCGGGCTGTAGCTTTAGAGTTAGAACGATTGGCAAATCATATTGGAGATATCGGAGCCCTTGCCGGAGACGTAGGATTTCTTCCTACACAAAGTTACTGTGGCCGTATTCGGGGAGATGTATTAAACTTAACGGCCCTAATCTGTGGAAATCGTTTTGGACGAGGTTTGATTCGACCGGGCGGTGTCCGATTTAGCTTAGAGCCCGATAGACTTAAAATTTTGCGAGAGAAATTAAAACAAGTAGAGAAAGACACCCGAGTTGCAGTAGAGCTTCTATTCGAAACCCCTTCTGCAAGAGTTCGGTTAGAAGAAACGGGTAAAGTTCCTACTGAAATTGCTAGGGAAATAGGGCTTGTTGGAGTTGCCGCTAGGGCTTCTGGATTAGCCGTAGACACAAGGAAAGACCTCCCCTGGGGGATCTATAAAAATCGGAATATTCCCCTAGTGGTACATTCGGCAGGCGATTGTTATGCAAGGGCTTCGGTAAGGTGGCAGGAAATACAAGCCTCTTTAAAATTCCTCTTGGAGATCACCCAAGAGTTTTCCGATGGTGCTTTAAAACTCGAATCTTTACCTACGCTAAAACCCGATTCTTACGCAGTGGGAATTACCGAGGGTTGGAGGGGAGAAATTGTGCATGTGGCAAAAACCGATGACAAGGGAAAGTTAGCCTGGTACCGGGTATTTGATCCGTCCTTTCATAATTGGTTTGGATTAGCCTATGCAATGCAGAGCGGACAAATATCTGATTTTCCTCTTTGCAATAAAAGCTTTAATTTGTCTTACTGTGGACATGACTTATAAAGGAGAACCTCTGAATGTTTACTACACCCTTGCTTTCGATAATACAAGCGCGAATCCAGCAAAAGTACCGTACCATCTCCTATCCTAAGGGAGATCCACCGGAACTTCCGGATCGATTTCTCGGAAAACCTTTTCTAAAAGAAACCCTTTGTAACGCGGAATGCAATGAGTGCATTCAAATATGTCCTGTAGAGGCTTTGTTCCAGGATCAAGGCAAGCTAACCTTAGATTTAGGGCGTTGTGTATTTTGCGGAGCCTGTTCGGAAAAATGTAGCGATACCTATATAACCTTCAGTAAAGATTTTCGATTAGCTACTTCCACCCGAGAAGCCCTGCAAATACGTCCTGGAGAATCTAGACCAATTGATGTCTTTCCTCCCCGGCCCCTTTTTAAACGTTCTTTTAAGCTTCGGCAGGTTTCCGCAGGGGGATGCAATGCTTGTGAAGCCGATTGTAATGTGCTTAGCACTGTCGGTTGGGATTTAGGAAGATTTGGAATACAATTTGTTGCCTCACCCAGACATGCGGATGGTATTTTAGTTACAGGTCCGGTTACAAAAAACATGAAAATTGCCTTGGAAAAGACCTACCTGGCAGTTCCGTCTCCTAAAGTTGTTATAGCCGTAGGAGCCTGTGCTATTTCCGGGGGGCCGTATAAAGATCATCCGGAACAGCACAATGGAGTATCTTCCTTACTTCCGGTGGATCTTTACATTCCTGGATGTCCACCCCACCCCCTTACGATTCTTGAAGGCCTTCTACGGTTCTTAGGCCGCGTGTAAGGAACTCCCAAGAGGTAAAAGATGGAGGGAGAAGGTATGCAGAGATCTTTTCAGGTATCTTCTCCCTTAAAGCATTTCCTTGAAGGAAAAATCGTTTGTTTTAAAATCTCTAGCTTAAGTTCTTCCTCTAGGGATAAATTGGAACAGATATTGTTACCCTTTTTTCGGTCTTGTAACTTGGAGGATCATGCCTGCGAACTTTTCTTTTGCATCCATGAATTAGTATCTAACGCCTTCAAAGCGAATATAAAACGACATTTTTTTACAGCTAATAACTTTAACATAGATGATCCGGAAGAATACCGCTTAGGAATGAAAGCCTTCAGGGAATTTCTCTATTCTTCTCCCCTACTACCCTCTCAGATTTTGGATGATTCTTCCTACCAAGTAAAAGTGCAGATTCAACGGTTGCCAGGAAAAATACTCTTGGAAGTGATAAATACAGCCACTCTACATTATTATGAACGGTTACGGATGCTAGAAAAAGAAAGTGAGAGCAAAAAAATAAAAAGAATCACCGACGTAATGCTTGATTCTCACGACTGCGAGGAAGGGAAAGGATTAGGTCTCTTGTTTGTATTTTTCATTTTGCACAATAAACTTTCAGGCAGTATGTTTAGCCTACACACGGAACCCCAATTAACAAAAGTTAGGCTTACACTTCCCTGCTAATAAGAAACCGATAAAGATAATCCAAATACTACAACATTAAAAAGGCTCCCATGTA
>JBDNDI010000190.1:0-5640 GCA_046719195.1 Spirochaetales bacterium
CAGACGTTGTTATGCCCGTCCATCCCTTGAATCGTCCCGATTGTGGCAGGTAGAAGCAGGAACTATTGTAATGCCGGTTGATGAAAAGGAGGATTGGTATGAAGTGTTTGTGCGTTCTCGCTATGCCACAGGATGGATACGAAAATCCGACACACTCCCTGCCTTAGATCCTCGCTGGCCTATGCCTCGAGAACCTCGTAATAATTAAACATAAAGTAAAAACCGAGACAGGGGGTATACCCCCAATATTTGCCACCTTTTAAATAACATCCATTCAGCGGACAACGAGTATGGCAGATTGCGCCTCCCCAACCCTAAACCAATGAAAAGTTTCTTTAGGATCGTATCCCAGCCGTTTTTCAACGGCTTGTCATATCGGCGTTTATTTGGGAGACCTTTCTTTGCTTCGGGTGGGAAGGCTAAGTATGTGCCAGGTTACACTTCCGGCAATGCCTAAGAGGAGTATCCTTATTCCGAGCAGATGCACCACAAAAAAAGCAGAATAGAGAATTGTTCCCCACAAAAGACTCAATACGCCTACCTTTACCGAACGGGGTATACCTTTACCTTCCCGGTAGTTTCGAATATAGCTGCCAAAAATTGAGTGTTCCATTAGCCAGCTATAGAACCGTTCGGAACTACGGGCATAGCAAGCAGCAGTGAGTAATAAAAAGGGGGTGGTAGGCAGAAGGGGCAGGAAAATACCTAAAATACCCAAAGATAAGGAAAGAGTACCGATTAGCAGAAGAAGATATTTACGCATTCAAACTCCTATATTAAGCCCCAGGGTAAACCTTAAAAATAGGCGACACTCCACTAATAGATTTATTTTGATACATCAAAAAAGCACTTTCCTCTACCTGTGCTAAAGATACTGTACGCTAGTATGCTTTCTGACCTATACTATCGAAATGAAGCGGAAAATTATTATGTTTATTGGGATTTTCCTTGCCGGATTGGTGATCCTTGGGGTTGCCTTTTTTGCTAGGATGGTGCAGATGAATAACCAGCTGAATGAAGGGTATGAGTCTATTTCTTCTATAGATATATCCAAAAAATCCGACGGCACCTATACGGGAAGTTTTAAAGATTTTCTAGTAGCTGTCGATTTAGAGGTAAAAATTGAAGGAGGCAAGATAAAAGAAATCCTTGTCACCCACCAATCCTCTGGCCCGGGATACCAGGCTCGGGAAACTTTAGATCGCATATTAAAAGCCCAAACGCCAAAGGTAGAGGTAGTTAGTGGAGCTTCTGGAAGTAGTAAGGCCCTGATGATAGCTGTATATAGGGCCCTACGGTAGCCCTTTACTTACTCCCAAACTGGTTGTAGCCAAGGCTTATAATCTCTATCTTTCCCTAATACAATAGAGCGGTAGGTCTCTGCAATCCGTTTCGTGATGGGGCCGATCTGGCCGGAACCCACAGAAATGCGGTCCACCGATGCTACAGGCATAATTTCCCAACCTGTGCCTACAAAGAACACTTCCTCTGCTACATACAACTTATTCTCAATGAATACAAAATTCCACCCGTAGCTGTTTCTACAGGCCAGGCTACCTACCCAACTCAAGAAGAGATCCTTCACTACTTAAAACATAATTCTTCACAAATAATCCGAATGAATGCCACGCGGGAGACCCAGGAGTTAGGAAGCGTTAAAGTACTCAATATTTTTATGATCGGTGTTTTAGCCTCCTTACTCCCTGTTTCTCCCGAGGTATGGGAGGAATCTATCAAGAAATTCGCTCCCCCTAAGTTTCTGGATCTAAACCTGAAAGCTTTCCGCCGGGGATACGAGCAATATGCGAAGGTAAACTAAAAGGAGGGGTGTATGAAAATCATGGTTATCAATCCGAATAGTTCAATAGAAATGACGCAGCATCTAGAAAAAGAACTAATTAAAATTAAACGTCCGGATACGGACCTTACCGTGGTATGCCCGGACTCCGGCCCTATTACCATCGAGTCTAATTACGATGCAGTAATTGCCGCCTCCTGTATGCTCCCTTTGGTGAAAAAGGCAAATGTCGAAAGGTACGATGCAGTAATCATTGCCTGCTTTAGCGACCCAGGTATTGAAGCCGCTAAGGAGATTTCGGACATATTGGTGGTGGGAATCCAGGAGGTATCCCTGCACGTTGCAGCTATGCTTGGAGCAAAGTTTACCATCCTTACCCCTCTTCCTAAGCGAATACCTGCAAAAGAGTATGAAGTACGCAGGTATAAGCTGGAGCAAGCGTTAGCCTCAGTGAGGCCTTTAGGGATGACCGTTGCAGAAACAGACGCTAACCCATCAAAAACAAAAGAACGAATCCTTGCAGTAGCCCGGCAGGCCGTGGAAGAAGATGGTGCGGAGGTAATCGTGTTGGGCTGTGCCGGCATGGTGGGCTATGCAGAGGAAGTAGAAAAACAGCTAGGTATTAAGGTTATTGATCCTTCTTCCGTAACCCTAAAAATTTGTGAAGGCATGGTGGATGCAGGCCTAAAACACGCCAAGCGAGCCTTTTATGCCACTCCTCCGGCTAAACTCTTTAAAGGATCTGCATGTAATGCATAGCTCTAAAAAATAAAAAAGAAAGAATATCGGAAAAATAGGGGTAGTAATCCAGGCTAAGACAATGCGTTTAGAGATTCCATAATTTATATTGTATAAGTTCAGTGCCAGGCCTACCCCAATTACTCCCCCTTCAATAGACTGGGAAGTAGATACAGAAACCAGAGAAAAGGAAGGAAGGCCCGTCGATTCCAAAAAGGTTTTTAAACTCTTGGAATCGAACAAGAACAGGGCCAGTTACATTCCTTATGTTATTGGCTCCTAAACTGTAAGAGCCTAAAATACCTGCGATTATTAGGGCGGTTCGGTTGTATACATCTAATCGAAGAACAATCATCTTTAGTTGGCTCAATAGATACAATAGGAGTTTGTACATCCCAATAGCAAACAAGACGGTAAGTACCAGAGAGAAGAACCAGCTTACTATTATTTTAAACAGGGTGTTGTAATTAATAGGAGTTCCTGTAACCAGGTTCCAGCCAATGATAGCTCTGCCACAGCATGGGTATTAGATACCGGTATTCGTTGTTTCCTCATCCAGAGAACTGTAGAAGCAGAAAACGTAATAATAAAAGCTCCCGACAAAGTCTTAACCGATGCAAAAGCTCCTATAGTGGGGGACCCACCTAAACCACTGATAATAGAACCGGCTATTACAATAAACCACCTAGTAAAGCCGCGGTTAAAAACATAACCATACCCAACTGCAGGCCCCCGAACATTCGCCGCATCGTTAGCTCCCAAAGCCCATCCGAAATATGTTCCACTGGATAGAAATAAATACTGCAACATGTGTTTTCCTATATTTATTAAAAGGAGCGTTTAATGGCGCTTATCGTGAGCCTTTCCGCTACTTCCTAAGCCTCATCCGACACAAGGGCTATTCGTTGAGCATAATAGCGCATGTGAACTTTTTTGCTGAAAAGTTTAATTTCGTCTGAAGCAAAAGCTTTTCTCTGGATCCGTTTTTCTACTATATCTGCCTCCCTCTCCATAGGAATTACTTTCTGTAAATAATCATTTCCTTGTTAAAATTTGTAAAATACGCTCGTGCTGTGTGGGTTACCTCCAATACAGTATTTACACATATTCCCGTAAGTGCGCGAAAATCCTGAATGAGAAAGTAGGGAATGGAGGGGGTTTCAATGGGAAAAAAATTACTAACCTTTTTAAGGAATCTAAGATATTATCCAAGTATGCCAATATACCCAGCATATCCCAGCGGAAATCTTGAATAAGCATATTTATATAAAGACAGAATTTAATGTTTCTCCTTAAGTCATCCGCCTCATGCTCTTTTACCGAAATAGCATGGGCTCCTTCTTCTAACTTTTCCAGGATTTCTTAGAAATAATTATGTAAAGCTTCTTTAAAGAGGCAGACCCTTTTATCTACCAACGTCAAAATCGCTCTATATCGTTTTGTATTTTTTTGTTGGGGGTGAATTAATTTCATACTGGGAATCATTAGGTGCTTTTTTCCCCAGCGTCCAATGAAAAGAATTTAAAGGGATATTAAAAAACTATTATCAATTCCCGGTATATTGATTAATTTTATAAATGCATCTATAAGAGAATTTGTATTTCGACCATTTTATTTCTAGAAAGGAGGGCGCATGAGGAAATGTCCGCAAACGGAAAGGACCTGATTATCCGGATGGACAAGGTTTGTATGGCCTATGGGGGTCATCAAGTCTTGTTCGATATTACAATGGAGGTTGGGAAAAAGGAATTCCTTACCATACTAGGTCCTAGCGGATGCGGCAAAACCACTATCCTGCGCCTTTTAGGGGGGTTTGAGACTCCTATTTCCGGAGAGATCTATTTCGAGGGTGTTCCCTTTTCAACAGTTCCTCCTTACAAGCGACCTATAAACACAGTTTTTCAGAAGTATTCTTTATTTTCTCATTTAAATGTATTTGAAAATATTGCCTTTGGTTTACGTATTCGCAAACTTCCCTTACCTATTATAAAAGAAAAAGTTACCCGCATGTTAGAGCTTGTAAACCTAAAAGGGTTTGAAAAGCGGCATGTCTATTCCCTGAGCGGAGGACAGCAACAACGGGTGGCCATAGCACGGGCTCTAGTGAATGAACCCAAAGTGCTTCTGCTGGACGAACCCCTGGGAGCCTTAGACCTGTATTTACGCAAAGAGATGCAGCTCGAACTAAAAAATATGCAAAGCAGCTTAGGTATCACCTTCATTTACGTTACCCATGACCAGGAAGAAGCCCTCACCATGTCCGACACAGTAGTTGTAATGAATCAGGGCAGAATCCAGCAAATGGGCACTCCAGAGGACATTTACAACGAACCGAAGAATGTGTTTACTAGCCGGTTCATCGGGGAAAGTAATATTTTTGAAGGAATTATGCCTAGGGATAGGGAAGTACAATTTTGCGGGAAAGTATTTCCCTGTGTGGATGGAGGCTTTAGCCCTCAACAATCCGTGTATGTACTTATTCGACCAGAAGATGTTCAGGCGGTTGAACCCCAGTCAGCTGTATTAAGAGGAAAAGTAAAATCCGTTGTATTTAAAGGGGTTCACTACGAAATGATTGTGCAGGAAAATGGAAATCAGTGGATGATTCATAGTACCCGGAGTCTACGGATAGGGGAAGAGGTAGGGCTGTACTTTACACCCGAAGACATACATATTATGGCGAAGAATGGACAAGAGGAATGAGAAACCGCAATATCCTGCTCTACCCCTACCTAGTATGGTCTACCCTATTTATAGTAGTGCCCCTGCTGGTAGTACTCTGGTATGGCCTTAGTATCCCTACCCCGGGGGGAGGGAAAACTTTCTCTTTCGATAATTTTAGTCGCTTTTTTGAACCGATCTATCTGAAAGTAATGACCCGTTCCTTTGCCCTTGCCGTGGAAGCGACCCTTATCTGTCTTGTAATAGGCTATCCTGCAGCCTGGATTATTCTCCAGGTAGGCAAGCGGTGGAAAAACACCCTGCTACTTCTTCTCGTTCTTCCCATGTGGATTAATTTCCTCCTAAGAACTTATGCATGGATGGTACTCCTGGGTCGACAAGGGATAATTAACCAGGTTCTAGAGCTTTTCGGACTATCCACC
>JBDNDI010000191.1:0-5630 GCA_046719195.1 Spirochaetales bacterium
GCTAGAAGAACAGGTTACTAGTCGTTTAGAACGAGTGCCGGGAGTTGCAGCAGTAGAAATCTGGGGCGGACAACAGACTCAAATTGAAGTGCAGGTGTTTCCCGAACGACTCTCGGGATTAAATATACCCTTAGACCAGGTGGTAAGTAGAATTACCGCTGGGAATGTGGAATCGCCAGTAGGAACCCTATACCAGAATACCTTTCAGATTCCCCTGCGCACCGTAGGAACCTATAGATCTCTCCAAGACATTGAAAATGTAGTGATAGCGAACCGGGGAGGGAACTCTATCCGAGTGGGTCAGATTGCCCGGGTGGTGGAGGTGCCAATTCGTCAAACTCGTATTGCCCGGATAGATGGAAAGCCCGGCATACGCCTTTCTATCAGTAAACAGTCGGGTAAGAACACGGTAGAAGTTGCCCAGGGGGTTCTGAAGGAAGTTCAACGCATCAATGAAGACTTTCCCCACCTGAAGGTATCGGTGCTGACTGATACCTCCCGCTATATCCAATATGCCATTGGAAATGTAGGAACTTCAGCGCTGTACGGGGGGCTCATAGCTCTAGTAGTGCTCCTCTTTTTTCTCCGGAATCTAGGTAGCAGCTTAATAGTGGCTGTAGCCATTCCTATTTCCATCATAGCTACCTTTGCCCTGATGTATGTAAACCGTTTTACCCTAAATGTAATGAGTTTAGGAGGGTTAGCCTTAGGGGTAGGTATGCTGGTGGATAACAGCATTGTGGTGTTAGAGAACATTTACCGTTTAAGGGAGAGCGGGGTAGCTCCCACTAAATCTGCGGTTGAAGGGAGTGGGGAAGTATCTTCAGCCATTATCGCTAGTACCCTTACAACTCTGGTAGTATTTCTTCCGCTTCTTTTTACAACAGGTGTCTCCGGAGTTATGTACAAACAGTTAGCCCTGGTGGTTACCTTTGCCCTTCTCTGTTCCATGATGGTAGCTCTTACTCTGGTACCGATGATGGCAGCCCGGCTAGTACATCCTGCTCCTTTGGATGAAAATGGTAGCGCTAATAGAAAAAGCCGTAAAAAAAATCCCCTTAAGGTTTTCTTAGGATGGATAGGATATTTTCTCCACTCTCTCGAACAGGGGTATATACGTGTATTAAAGGATGCCCTGAATCACCCCTTGTGGATTGTGGTGTTTGCTGCCCTTTTGTTAGGGGCTAGTTTTCTTTTAGTTCCTTTTATTGGATCTGAGCTTATGCCTTCTTCGGACCAGGGACAGATACGTATAACCGTGGAGCTAGAAATAGGTACCCGTCTGGAAATAACAGAGGAGGTGGTAAAGCAGTATATTGAGCCGGTAATATTCCGGGAAGTACCTGAAGCAGAGAATGTGCTTTCCAGTATAGGAGGAGGCGGGTTTGGAGGTGCGGCAGGTAGAACGGCCCAATTAATGGTAAACCTGAAACCGAAGAAGGAACGCACGCGAACGGATGAACAGATTGCTGCGGATTTACGAAGAAAATTAATGGGGGTTGCCGGTGCCACCATCCGAGTACGGACAGGGCAAATGATGTTTTTTCGGGGTTTTGGCGGTACCGGGGGAGAACGTCTTACGGTAGAGATCCGGGGGTATGATTTAGCTACGGCCGATTCCCTAGCCCGGAAGGTACAACAGATAGTGCAGACTATACCCGGAGTAACGGATGCTGTGTTGAGCCGCGAATCTGGTTCTCCCGAAGGTCATTTCCAGGTAGAGAGAGAGCGCCTTGCGGATCTAAATGTAACGGTTTCGGCTATCTCGAATACCTTGCGAACAGCCTTTATGGGAACAAACGCAGGAAAGTTTCGAAAGGGAGAAAAAGAACAAAACATTGTGGTAAAACTAGCAGAGAGCGAAAGCTTGTCTCCCGACGCTATTATGGATTTGTCGGTTACTAACAACGCGGGAGTAGCCGTTCCTCTCGGAGCCCTAGTACGGCTGCAACCTAGTACCGGCCCCCAGCGAATAGAGCGCCGAAATCAGCAACGGGTAGTAACGGTAAATATCAATATCAGTGACAGAGATCTGGGTTCTGTAGCTTCCGATGTGCGGGAAGCTTTATACCAGGTCTCTCTACCGAGAGATTTTATCCTGGAACTCTTAGGGGACTATGAAGAACAGCAAAAATCATTCCGGGAACTGCTTCTCTCGGTAGCTTTAGCTTTGTTGTTGGTATATATGGTTATGGCTAGTTTGTACGAGTCATTTAAGGATCCTTTTATCATTATGTTTTCTGTGCCTCTAGCTGCTATTGGGGTGCTGTTAATGCTTTTCCTTACCCGAACAACCTTTAATGTGCAAACTGGAATCGGTGCCCTGATGTTGGGAGGAATCGTGGTAAACAATGCTATTGTACTAGTAGACCATATGAATCTTCTCCGCCGTAGAGACAAGCTTCCCTTGCAAGAGGCTATTGAAGAAGCTGCTCGTCGTCGTTTGCGTCCGATTTTAATGACGGCTTCTACCACTATATTTGCCCTAGTCCCTTTAGCTTTAGGTTTAGGGGAGGGAGGTGAATTGCAGGCTCCTCTAGCTCGTACGGTTATTGGCGGGCTTTTAAGTTCTACTTTAATTACTCTTTTGTTAATTCCCTGTGTGTATTTTATCGTAGAGCATAGACGGGAAAAGAAGGCTAAAATATGAAGAAGGCTAAAGCATGAAGCGAGTTAGCTCAATTTCAACCATGCTTCTGGGACTATGCCTGCTTCTTCCTAGATCAGTGGAAATTGCCGTAGCTGAAACTGCTACTTCCCCTACGCAAACCCCTTTAGAAATAACAGTTATGGAGGCAATAGCCCAGGCTTTGCAGCATAATCCTTCGTTACGGGCTCAGCGATTCCTTCCCGAGATTCGGAAAACCGCGGAGATGGAGGAATGGGGAGCTTTTGAGCCCACTTTGCAAGCCGGAACAACCCTCCGGGATGATTCCACAGGGGGAGGGAACCTTTCCCTTGCCTGGCCTCTTCCTACAGGTACCCGGCCATCAGTTTCTGTTTCTACAGAAAAACGCAAGCCCACAAGCTCTTTGCCTTTTACCCATTCGGCGACCTATTCCTTAGGGATCACCCAATCTTTACTCCAGGGGGGGCCTATCCTTCAGGTAAACCTTGCCCGGGTAAGGGCAGCTCAATTGGATATCTTCGCCTCGCAGTGGGAATTGCGGGGTTTTACGGAAACCCTTGTTTTTCAGGTAGAGAGGGCCTACTGGGAATACTATCTAGCCCAGCAACAGGAAGCTATTTATCGGGACTCCCTCCGAATCGCAGAACAACAATTAGAGAACACCCGGCAACGGATTGCTGTGGGAAGAACTCCCGAATTAGAATTAGCGGCCTCTCTGGTAGAAGTTGCTCAGAGAAAGGAAGCCTTAATCGGAGCAGAGGCTCGCTTAGAGGCAGCTAGATTAAGGCTTTTACAATATATCTCTCCCACCCCTTTTCAGGATAGAGAGGTGCGACTCTTAGAAAAACCCCAGCTACCCGTGGAAGGACCCGGGGAAGTAAAAACTCACGTAGAACTGGGTCTTGCCAAGCGTTCAGATCTTGCTGCTGCACGCTTTTCCCGGGAGAAAGGAGAATTAGAAGTAGTGCGTACCCGCAATGGGTTACTCCCTAAGCTGGATTTTTTTATTAGTCTAGGAGCCACTGCTTACCATAATTCTTTTCAGGATGCAGGGACCTCTTTGTTTTCAACAGATCCTACACTAGCCGCAGGCCTTACTTTTTCAATACCCTTGGGAAATCGAACAGCCGAAGCTCGGGCCGAACGGGCAAGAATAAGCCGGGCTCAGATGGACGAAGCGGTATCGAATCTGGAGCGCAGCATTGAAGTAGAAATACGCACAGCCTACGTGGAGGTTAAACGGGCACAGGCTGCAATTTTTGCAACACAGGAAACGAGAAAACTTCAGGAAGAAAAGTACCGAGCAGAACTAGAAAAGTACCAGGTTGGTCGGTCTACTTCTTTGCTGGTTGCTTCGGTAGAACGAGACTTGCTACAGGCCCGTCTATCCGAAGCACAGACTCTAGTAAATTACATCAATGCAGTAATAACCTTATATAAAGCCGAAGGTACTCTGCTAGAACGTCGGGGAATTGGGATGGAAGGATTACCCTAAGCCCTGCTAGGGCCTATCCTTTTTTCAAGGGTGGCGCTGGTATCTATTTCTGCCTTAATCAGAGCAAAACCGCCTCCCAGTAGGATCCTCCTCTTACCTTTAAAGGCCTTTTGCTCAGATTGACACCTTTCTCCCACTCTATAGCTCTGCTCCTTATTTAGAGGTTAAGTTAAATACACCGTCCCAGTTTTCCGGTGGAGGATTTAGCCGGTACTGTTGACATCGTTTTAGGAATGTGTTGGCCGGGCCATCCTCAGGAAAGATTTTCAATACTTCCTGAAAGCGCACTTCTGCCTTTTCCCAATTCTTATCTTCGAACAGGTCTAATCCCGCATGGAAAATGGCTACCGCTTCTTTTAAATCACTAGAGGTTTGATTTTTTTCATCGATTACCTCGTACAACCGAACAGGGGTATTGATTCCTACTACCCGTACCCGGTCGAGTTTACGAACCGTCAATTCTGAATCCGCATTGTTCATGGTATACTCGCTAGTGAGAATCCAGGTTCCATACTGCTTGTTCACGCCCTCTAACCGGGCAGCTAGATTTACCGAGTTTCCCATAATGGTGTAATCCATCTTTCGGGAGGTTCCCATATTTCCTACTACCATATCTCCGGTGTTAATACCGATGCGGGTCAAAAGAGGGGTGGGAGCCATGCGGTTTTCTAAGAACTTATTATTCAATTCTGCTTCAACGCGTTTCATTTGAATTGCAGCCTTGCAGGCCCGTAATGCATGGTCGGGAAGTTCCACCGGTGCGCCAAAGAAGGAAATAATGGCATCTCCTTCATACTTATCGATTGTCCCCTTCATCTCTAAAATAATGTCACTCATAGCGCTTAGGTATTCATTCAGTAGCTTAACCAGGTCGGAGGGATCGAGCTGTTCGGATATAGTGCTAAATCCCTTTACATCGGTAAACATGGCGGTCATGTATTTCTTTTCCCCTCCAAGCTTAAGCTTGTCCGGGTTGGTTAAGAGTTCATTGATAACATCGGTGGAGAGATAATGTCCAAATGCGTTCCGGATATAGCTTTTTTCTTTTGCCGTAGTAAGGAACTTAATAAAGGCAAGGGATACAAAAGTGAAAAACACGGCTAGGGTAGGAGTTAACAGATTCGGGTAAATTCCTGTGGTAATAAAAAAGATCGTACCTCCTAGTAATACTATTATGACAAAGCCAATACCCAGCAGGATAGAAGGTAGGGGGTCCATTTTTCGTAGAATAAAATACGCCAGTAAGGAGAGCCCTAAAGCAGCCATCCCTCCTACTCCCCAATGCAGGTCGTCTAAAAATATGCCTTGAAGTATTGTGTTGGCAATAGAGGCATGGGTTCCGACGTTTTCATATTTCTTTACAAAAGGGTTTACCCCAAGGTCGGTAGTGGAGGTAGCGGTGTTCCCGATAATGCAAAAAGATCCGGGTAGGTTCTTGGCTAAGATATCCCTCGTTTTTATTATATCCTGCATTAAAGAGCGTAAGTTTTCAAAATTTCCCACAAC
>JBDNDI010000192.1:0-5629 GCA_046719195.1 Spirochaetales bacterium
TCTAAAAACGGTTGCTTCTCCTATATCCTCTAGGGCAGGGTGAACCTTATAAATAAATAAAAGCAATAAGTTAAAGGCGATAATTTACCCCGAACCTTACCCCTGTGGCGGGAGTGGTAATACAGAACGAAATTTCCCTCTCTCCTCTCTGGCAGGGATGGTGCTGCAAAGCCTTATTTAAGCGGATCCCTTCCCTTGCAGTGCAAGGGTGCTTAAGAAGCGCCAATTGGCTCTTTTTCTTTTGAAGTGTTTCCCTTTTCGGCAGAGACCTCTGTTTCATCGGGCACGAATACGCCTTTTTCCAGCAATTTAAACACATGGCTTGGGCACTTGGCCACGCACACGGCATGAGACTTGCACTTTGTGTAGTCTACCACAGGAAGACCGTTTTCCATGTGAATGGCTTTTTCCGGGCAAGAGCGAACACACAGCTCGCATTTAAAACAACCAACGGAGCAGGTTTTCCGAACCATGGCTTTAATGGGATTCCGGTTAGAACAAAGAGGAACGGAGCCTTTACGGTCTCTAGGTACGAGGGAAAGAATTTTTTGCGGACAAGCAATGACACATTTCCCGCAACCCGTGCATTTTTCATAATCTACATGGGGTATCCCGTCTTCCCAAACGTGAATGGCGTCAAAAGGACAGGATCGTTCACAGTCTCCAAAACCGAAACAACCCCAGGCACAGAGTTTTGTACCTCCTGCGGAGAGTTTTGCAGCAGCGCAGGTTTGGATTCCGTGATACTCTCCTTTTTCCGGTGCTCGGTCCTTAGTCCCTTGGCACATCAATACTACAACCTTATCCTCCGCTTTGATAGAAATGCCTAAAATGTCGGCTAAGGATTTCGCGGTTTCAGAGCCACCTACGGTACACCGGTCCGGAGTAGTTTCTTCGCAACCTACAGCCTCGGCATAGGCGTCACATCCCGGGAAACCGCAGGCTCCGCAGTTTGCCCCAGGAAGGGCAGCTCGAATCCGCTCGATCTTTGGATCCTTAACAACTTTAAACTTTTCCCGAAAAAACCCTAATCCTACCCCCAAAGAAAAAGCTATGAGGAAGGAAACAGATAGGGTGATAAGAATTACTGTCATACTACTACCTCACTTAATAAGCCCGGCAAAGCCCATAAAAGAGACCGCCACTAGGCTGGACAACACAAACAAAATAGGGTTTCCCCGCAAAAATGCCGGAATAGCCGCGGTACGTACTCGGGTTCGCAAGCCTGCCAGTAGAATCATGGCAAGTAGAAAGCCCATGGCTACCCCTACACTGTAAACAATCGACTGGAAGAAGGAGTGGCCGCTGAGAATGTTGTCGAACGTCACAGCCAGGATGGCACAGTTGGTAGTTATCAGGGGTAAGTAAATGCCCATGGACATATATAGAGCAGGTGCGGCCTTTTTTAGATAGAACTCCACTAACTGTACGAGGGAGGCAATAATCAATATAAACACAAGTATCTGAAGAAACTCTAATCCCAAGGGCGATAGTACTAGGTGGTACAGAGCCCAGGTAACGGTGCTGGCCATAACCATAACAAAGGTAACGGCAAACCCCATTCCGATGGACTGCTTTACATCTGTTGACATCCCGATGTAGGGGCAGAGCCCGATAAACCGCATCAGGATGATATTGTTAATCAGAATCGCACTGATAAATATTTTTAAAGCAAC
The DNA here is from genome assembly GCA_046719195.1 of Spirochaetales bacterium. GTDB lineage: Bacteria > Spirochaetota > Spirochaetia > DTKZ01 > DTKZ01 > DTKZ01. The sequence goes on from JBDNDI010000192.1 coordinate 1,677, forward strand.
CGGCATTACTTACCTCCTTCCGGATCCGGACAACCCAGGGGGCTCTCCAGCCACTTCTTTTTTAGGTAAAGGTTTAAGGACACAAAGAGTGCGAATACGAGAAAGCCTCCGGGAGGGAGTACAAAGAAAAGAATAGGTTGATAGGTCTGGGGGAGAATCTGGATACCTAGTAAGGTACCGTTACCGAGTAACTCCCTCACAACGGACATCCCAACTAGTACCCAGGTGTACCCTAAACCCATTCCTAGGGCGTCCAACAAAGCATTGGGTACCGGCTCTTTTGAGGCAAAGGCTTCTACGCGACCCATTATGATACAGTTCACCACTATCAGAGGGATAAAGACCCCCATAGCTTTGGACAAATCGGGGAAATAAGCTTTCATAACCAAATCTACCATCGTGGTAAAGGCTGCAATGATAATGATAAAAATGGGTATGCGTACCGATTCGGGGATAAGCTTGCGGAACAACGAAATAATGAGTTCAGAACATACAATTACAAACATCATGGCAAGACTCATTCCGATACCGTTGGCAACCGAAGTAGTTACAGCTAGAGCAGAACAAAGCCCGATCATAATAATGGCTAGGGGGTTTTCTAAAATGATCCCCTGTAGGAACACAGCGGTTCGGCGGGTCATCGAGAGCCTCCTTTCTTTTGTAGGTAAGACCAGGCAGTTTCACCGGACACTTTTACAATAGCAGTTAAGGAGCGACTAGTTATAGTGGAAGCGGTAATGGCCTGTACATCTTCTTTTACAATAAAAGGATCCGTTACCTTTTTGCCTTCGAACTGGCCAGTGAAAGTAATTTTATTTACTTTGTCCACATAATAGCTGGGGTTGGCGGCATTAGCCCCAAGACCGGGGGTGTCTTGTAGTTGTAGAATCCGAACCTGTATTACCTTGCCTTCCGTATTCACACCGCATAAGAGAATAGCGTTACCCGAATAACTAGGACCTGAGGCTTTTACGGCAACTCCTAGTAAATTGTCTCCCTTTTGCAGGGCATAGGCATTGAGAATCTGAATTTTGCTATCGGCAAAGGAAACCTCTTTTGTAATATCTACAAACCGATCCGAGTCGGGAAACAGCTCTTTTAAAGCGGTATTTAAGGCCCGCTCTTCCTGGGTTTTTATTACCGGTCCCGTAATATTGTACACAATAGCAAGGGCTACACAGGCTCCGGAAGCAAACAGGGCTAGAGTAATCCCTAGTTTAAACATGCTTTTGATCATCCGTTGTTCCTCCTGCGAATATACCCATACTTTTTTGTTACTAGGGTGTTAAGAAAGGGGGTAAAGGCATTCATAATAAGGATGCCGTAGCTGGTTCCTTCGGGAAATCCTCCGAACTTTCGGATAAGCATGGTTATAAGGCCAGCTCCGATTCCAAACAGCACCTTCCCTTTGGGGGTAAGGGGGGTGGAAACATAGTCCGTGGCCATAAATACGGCACCGAACATGAGTCCCCCCGATAATACCTGAAACAGCGGATCCATCCCCAATAGAAAAGAAACTGCCGCTGCAGTAAGAATCATGCTAAGAGGCGTTAGAATCCGTATGGTGCCTGTGGCTAGCAGATAAACACCTCCCACTAGGATCAATACGATGGAACTTTCTCCAATGCAGCCGGATCGGTTTCCAAAGAATAAGGTAAGGTATACTTCAGCAGGTTGGGTAACTCCTAAGCTACGGGCTACATCCTGCAAGGTACCCCCGAGTTTCAGGATATTTAAGGGTGTAGCTGTAGTAGTAGCATCGGCAATAGTTTCTAGGGGCTTGTGCCAGGTGGTAAGAGCAGCCGGAAAACTCATTAACAGTACAGCCCGGCCTATGAGAGCTGGGTTAAAGGGATTGTGCCCTATTCCTCCAAAGAACTCTTTGGCAAACACTATGGCAGCTAAAGCTCCGAGTATTGTTATCCAATAGGGAGTGGAAGGAGGAAGAATTAAAGCCAACAGGAGTCCGGTAACTATTGCGGATAAATCTCTGTAATTTTGTTGTGCGTGGGTCAGTTTTCGGAACCCGATTTCAAATACCACACAGGAGATAACGGATATTAGTAGGGTTATTAGGGCGGGTATTCCGTATAAGTAAACCCCATAGGCAGAAACCGGTAGGAGGGCAATAATTACATAGAGCATTAAGCGGGTTACATTTACCCCTGCATAGATACTCGGACTGGAGGATAGAAGTAAACGAGGTTGGGTAGCCATTACGCGCCTCCCTTCTTTGTTTTTGCAGCTTTTACAGCCCGCAGGGTAAGTTTTCCTACCCGGAACCGTTGTACGAGATACACGTGGGCTGGGCAAACATAAGAACAGGTTCCACATTCAATACAGTCGAGTAAGCCTAATTCATCTGCCAGATTCCAATCATTTGCGAGTATAGCTTCGTTAATAAGGGCAGGGGATAAGCGACAGCTACAAGCTCGTATGCACCGACCGCAACGGATACAATTCCTTTCCTCATATATAAGGGCTTCCCGGGAAGTCATAAAGACAACCCCTGAGGTATTTTTTTGAATGGGCGTTTCCAGGGTGGGTACACTAACCCCCATCATGGGCCCGCCAAAAATTACCCTGCGCAGGTCTGCGTCGATCTCGATGGGATTCGGAATCAGGTCGGCAAGCACGGTGCCGATAGGGACTACCAGGTTGCAAGGGGTTTTACAAGCCTCCCCTGTTGCGGTGAACCCCCGGTCAATCAAGGGTTTACCGAACTGAAAGGCTTCAGCAATAGCTTTAAGGGTTCCTACATTCTGCACTACCGTTCCTACATCCATCGGTAACCCCCCAGAAGGTACTTCTTTACCGGTAAGAGCGGTAATAAGCATTTTTTCCCCTCCCTGAGGATATTTGGTTTTTAATACGGCTACAGAAATATCGAACCCTTTACCGAATCCGGGACCTTGTTGAAATTCCTTAATAGCCTTATCCAGAATGGGAACTAGGTCGTTTTTATTGTCTTCAATAGCAAGGATTCCTTTGGTTATCCCTAAAATCTGTAAACAAACCCCTAGGCCGTACACAACGGCTGGGGCTTGTTCTTTTAAGGTGCGATAATCGATGGTTAAGTAAGGTTCGCACTCAGCACCATTGGCTATAACCACATCTATGGGTTTAGAAGGAGGAGGGGAAAGTTTCATCCAGGTGGGGAAGCCAGCCCCTCCCATTCCTACGATGCCCGTTTCTTTAATTCGTTCTAAAGCTTCTGCTTTAGAACAGGTGAAAGGATCAAGAGGAGGTAAAAAAGACTCTTCAGTTCGGCCATCTGCTTCTATAACAATCGCTACTCCATCCTGCAAATTTGCCTGAGGACGGGGTTCTATTTTTTTTACCACCCCACAGATGGAAGCATGATGGGGTACCATCAACTTGCCATCGCTAGAAGCTATCTTTTGTCCCCGCGTAACTGTATCGCCTACTTTTACTAAGGGTTGATTGGGGGCGCCGGTATGTTGATTTAGGTGAATAACCACCTGTTTAGGGGTTGAAAAGTACTGAAGAGGCACATCTTTCGCGAGTTCTTTTTTCTCCGGCGGATGTGTTCCTCCTTTAAAAGTTTTTACCTGCATGAACAAACTCCTTTGAGGGTATCCTAGAGGATTGTCCGTATTTTTTGGAGAAAAAAATGCCTATAGTATAGGATTTTCTCTATTCTGTATGGTATGCCGAATCTAGGGGTTCGTCAAGGGTTTCGATCCGCTACAATCCAGAGCGAGGTAAAAATAATAAAGCTCCAGGCAGTTTTATATAACCAGGATAGAACATCGGGTTTAAGGAACCCTTGTACAAACAGGGTCATTACCATATAGATCCCCCATAGGACTAGAACCCCGATAGGGAGGACCCAGGCAAACGATCGGTTTACCGGAATTAGGGCACCAAAACAAAGTACGGCACCTGCTATAATCTGAAGAACCGATATGATAATGTTTAAGGTATCGTTT
>JBDNDI010000193.1:0-5601 GCA_046719195.1 Spirochaetales bacterium
AACCGAGGTAGGGTATCCTACCCGAGGATGGTATCTTAGCCGGGTGTCCGAGCGAAATAAGCCTGCCTATGTAATAAAAACCTTAGCGGGTCTGTTGACCCGGGGGGCAAGGGTGGTGTTTTGGTACGAACTATTCGATAAATTTCCCCAAGGTAAGGCTCCCTCCCGGTGGGACTCAGAGTTGTACTTTGGCCTACAGTATCCGGATTTTAAACCCAAAAGTGGGGCGGCTGCCTACGCTCTTATGGCCAAGCACACCGCCGGTTCTATCTACCGTGCAGACCTTGTGCAAGTTTCGTCTAAACCGGACGATCTGGAAGTGCTACCCTTTGTGCATCCAGAAAGAGGGGTAACCCTTATCCTGATTAATCGCCTTACCCAGCCGGGTGAGGAATTACGAGTTAAACTTACACCAATTGAAAATCTATATGTTCATGACATTGCCACAGGGAAAAAGACCCGGGTAAGTTCTGAAGGAGTCTTTTTTCTCAGCGACCAACCCCTGTTCGTAACCTGGGAAAATCCAATACCCACCTCGGTTTTACCGACCCTTAGGGTAGAGACCGTACAATCCCCTTCTTCTTCCGTTACTTTCTCGGGAGAATTGAGTTTTACCTTTTCTTTTTAAGGAACAAATCCATGCATCCATCCATCTCTAAGCGAAACCATCTAGCAGAATTACTTTCTATCGCTGTTCCGATGGTTATCTCCCAGGTTTCCGATACCATCATGCTTTTTTTTGACCGGTTAATGCTTTCCCGTTTAGGCGAGTTGCACCTCGCTTCCGCCATGAGTGGAGGGTTAAGCCAGTTTACCCTCACTTCGTTTTTTATTGGCATGATCGCTTATGTGAATGCCCTAGTAGCCCAGTACTATGGGGCTGAAAAAAAGGAACAATGCGCCAGGGTGGTTTACCAGGGGATATACCTGGCTTTAGCCGTATATCCTTTGTTGCTCTGGGTCCGGCCTCTGATGCGGGAGATATTTCTACTGCTAGGGCACAGCAAAGAGCAGGTAGAGATCGAGTACACGTATTTTCATGTATTGGTGTATGGGTCTATTTTCCCCCTGTTGCGGGCTGCTTTTTCTGGCTTTTTTATCGGTATTGGGAAAACCCGTAGAGTAATGATTGCCAATCTCGTGGGAATGATGGTGAACCTACCCGCTAACTATGCCCTGATTTTCGGGAACTGGGGTTTCCCTGCTTTGGGTGTTCAAGGGGCGGCGTTAGGAACCATTCTTGGCTCTTTTTCTACGGTGTTTATTTTACTTTTGGGATTTTTTAGACAACCCTATAGAAAGATATTTCGTACTTCTCAAATTAGTTTCCCCCGTTTCTCCCTCCTTTCTAGATTAATCCTCTACGGGGCTCCTGCAGGCGCAGAACTATTTTTGAATGTTACGGCCTTTAATTTCTTTGTACTCCTTATGCACTCGTATGGTCCTGGGGTAGCAGCGGCTATAACCGTTGCCTTTAATTGGGATCTGGTGGCCTTTATCCCTATGTTGGGAATTGGGGAGGCTGTTACTTCCATGGTAGGGAGAAGGGTTGGAGCTAGAAACTATACAGAAGCCCGGCAGGTTACGTTTCTTGCCCTTGGAACTGCCTGGGTATACTCTTCTTCTATGATGATTCTCTTTTTTACTGCAGCGTCTCACCTCGTGGGGGTTTTCCTAAAAACTCCCTCTGTGGATCCTTCAGGAACTTCTACCTTTTCCTTAGCGGTCTCTATGCTCCAGCTAGCAGGCTTATATACCTTAGCTGATGCAGCTCAGATAGTGTTCGCAGGAGCCTTGCGGGGAAGCGGAGATACCCGAGCAGTAATGTATATTTCCGTAGGTCTTCACTGGGCTTTTTCGATCCTATCCTTCTGGTGGATCCGATATCAGATGCTTTCTCCTTTAAAAGTGTGGATAGCCTTTATTCTTTTTGTAATGCTTTTAGGTCTAGCCATGTTCTTGCGGTTCCGGACTTCCCGTTGGCAACTACATCGGTTAATTGAATGAGGGGGCGCCTGGTTTCTTAGCGCAATATGGGATACTGTGTAAGGAGAAGGAGGAGGATATGAAAAATTGGAGTTGGTTTTTTATTATAATTCCCATGGTTTTCCTCGGTTGCCTTCAAACAGAAACAAAGATTCTTCTGCAAAAAGACGGTAGCGGAATAATCGAACAGCAAGTGCTAGTCAGAAAAGACATAGTAGAAATGATGCAGCAGATGCAGGCAGCCCTGCAAGGTAGTTTGCCCCCTCAGACAACATCATCCGGAGTTTACAACGAGGGTAAACTAAAGGAAGATGCTTCTCGAATGGGGCAGGGGGTTCGGTTCGTGCAATCCCGTCCGGTAACTACTCCGGCCGGGGAGGGATATCAGGTACGATACGCTTTTACCGATATTAATACCCTACAGGTTCCGGAAACACCGTTGCCTGAAGATACTATACTCCAGCAACCCGGTGGTTTAGAAACGAATAGTGGAAGAGTTAGTTTCCAATTCACCAAGGGAAACCCGGCAACTCTCCGAGTCTTTACTAGGAAACTAGAACATCAACGTCAAAAGGACAGTAAAGCAGAAGAAGAGGGAAAGGAGGATGAAGAAGCGGAAAGTGAAGAAGACAAGGCCATGGTGCAAGAGCTCCTACGGGATATGAAGGTAAGCTTAAAAATTGAAGTTTCAGGAACCATCACATCTACCAACGCTGATTTTCGTAGCGGGAATCAGGTAACTATACTGAACCTGGATTTTAATTCTATATTCGAAAATCCTGAGGCTCTTGAAATTCTTATGCAGAATAAAATAAACTCTCTTGAAGAGTTAAAAGCCTTTTCTCGGCGATACCCCGGCTTACAGATGGAAACAAAAGAGCAAATCCAAATTCAGTTCCGTTAGCTAGGAGAAGTTAAGAATATGAAGCAAAATAAACTTCGATTTGGCCTCTGTGTACATATGGTGTATCCGGAAACGGACCCCATTGGGCTGGATCTTATTCCCCTTTTAAAAGAGTGGGGATACACGTATGTTGAGTTTTCCCTCCGGCATTTAATGGAAATTCCTGAAGAAAATTGGAAAAACTTCTGCAACCAGGTGGAACGCAACGGACTACCTGTAGAAGCTTGCTGCAATTTTTTCCCTCCTTCCCAGAGAATAACCGGACCTGAGGTAAACTTCGTAGAATTGAGCGGGTACACAGAAAGAGCCCTTAAGCGGGCTAAGGATCTAGGAGCAAAAGTTGTGGTATTCGGGAGTTCTGGCGCCCGAAATTTACCAGAAGGATTCTCCCGGAAACAAGGATGGGAGCAGATTGTACAGGCCACCCGGATGATAGCTCACACTGCAGAGAAAGTGGGCATTACAATAGCTATAGAATACCACCACCGCCAGGAGGCAAATGTTCTGAACTCGATGGAAGAAGCCTTCGAGCTATTTCACCGGGTAGATCACCCGAACATCCAACTTCTCTCGGATTACTACCATTTTGCCTATGAGCAAGAACCCCTCCGAGTTTTGGATCTAGCCAAAAATCATCTAGTGCATGTGCATTTTGCTGAGGTAGAGAAGCGAAGTTTTCCGAAAGAGGCAAAACCCGAGTATCGCTCCTATTTTGAAAAACTACGGGAAATCGGATATGCAGGGGCTGTAAGCGTGGAAGCCTTTACTAATAACGTAGAAGAAGATGCCCCTCGTGCCTTGGCTATTCTTAAGGCCTTAGCGTATTAATTCCCGAGGAGGTCTGCCTGAATCGACGGATTCGGATATTCCTGATATAAATATAGGTATGAAAATCAGCATCAACAGCAAGCAACCCAACTCACGCATGTGTTTTGTGTGTGGTCTGAAAAATGCTTTAGGTCTGAAAGCTGCCTTTTATAACCTAGAGAATGGAGAAGTAGCCGCGGTGTTCACCCCCCAGGAAGAGCACCAGGGATATCCCGGACGTCTGCATGGAGGCATTGCCGCCTCTGTTATGGATGAAGTTATCGGTAGAGCCATTAACCCCCAGGGTATTGTTGCGGTCTGGGGAGTAACCGTAGAGCTAACGGTTCGATACCGGAAACCTATTCCTTTAGGGCAGCCGCTTACCGCTATTGGGAGAATTACTCATAAAAAAGGGCGATTATTTGAAGGTTCGGGCGAACTTCGCCTTCGGGATGGAACTGTAGCGTTAGAGGCGAAGGGTCGATACATGGAAATGCCCCTAGATAAAATAGCCCAGTCGGAAATCGATGAACTCGAATGGGGTGTGGTGCCTCTACCAGAGGATCTAACAGAAATTACCCTGCCGGAAAAGTCGGAAATGGCAATTTCGGAACAAGCAAAATCCTAATCTACTCTTTTTCCGCTAGATATTGCATACTCTCCTCAAGGGCTTTTTTTAAAGCATCAGGAGATAGGCCCTGGACTTCGCTAGAGAAAGGCTCAAAGGATACATCCCCAGCATACCCTTTAGATACAAGATGGGTAAGTTGCTGTTTACTTTTCATCCGGTCGTGTGTAGAAGGGAAAATCCGGTGCTCGTCGGTTAGCTTTTCTTTTGGGAGGTCTATTTCTACTCCGGAAACATGCACTAGTCCGATTTCCGAAACGGGAACCCCCGATCCTAAATCCTTTAAAGAATCCGGCCCTAAATAATGGTGAAAGGTATCTAATAATATTTTGTAACAAGATCGGCCTGAAGCTTGTATCATCTTCAAAGCTTCTACCGCAGAGCTCAAAGAGGAAATACGAAAACCTAAGGGTTCTACCAACCCCAGGATCTTGGACTTTTCTAACAATTCCCCAAACTCCGCTAAAGCTTCGATGGTTTCGGCACGGATTTGTTCAGTCGAGCGGGTATCAGAAGCGTCGTTATGGGGGCAAAAGACCAGGGCTGAACAGCGAATCTCTACACAAAGATCTAACAATCGTTTTAGTTCCTCCCGGACCGGGTCTTTCCGAGACTTGAGATTAAAATGTTGTACTGCATTGATGGTAATAATGGAAACTCCCCATTTTTCGCAAAGAGTTATCACCTCCCGAGCGGATAAGTTGTCAGTAATACTGGTTCCAGGCAAATCGTTCCGAAGTTCAACTTTTTTAATACCGACAGAGGCACTAAAGGGTAAAAACTCTTTAAGCGGCATCCGTGGACAGGCTATCCGGTTTAAAGCTAAGGAAAAGGCAACGGACATGAAAACCTCCTGTTACAAAGCCAATGAACTAGGTTTATTGAAACCACCTGTATACTATCACTGAAAACGTTTGCAAGCAAGAGTCTGTACAAAGAGTGATGGTATACAAAGCACGAAAAGAGAGAAACACCTCCCATTGGAGAGGCGATTAAATAAAAGAAGGTTGAATAGGCGCACTCCAGAGGTGCGTAGCCCCCAAGAGGCTACCCACTGGTATGGGGGCCGGGAGGTGGAATTACCACTTTTTTTCTGCACTCCCGCTTTATTTTTTTCCTACCACAGCCTACTCCCCATTTTCAGCCATTGCACAAACATGTATGCAATATGGATAGATCGCTAACCTTCTCTCGCGTCCCCCAATCTCTCACCGTCTTTGCAGAAACTCTCGAGGGTTCTGCCTGACGGGTTCAGCGGTATACGCGCGGTATACGC
>JBDNDI010000194.1:0-5582 GCA_046719195.1 Spirochaetales bacterium
TATTCTTCTCGAAATTACTACTTTATTCAACAAAATCTTCTTTTCTGATAAAACGTGAGTCATGGTAACATTCCCTCAAACAAAAAAGGCTCATACTTTTGTGCGATTCTTAGCCTATGTGAAACCCTATTCTTTCTATATTGTGGTGGCCGCTTTGGGAGGTATGGTAAAATTCACCCTGCCCCTGTTCGTTCCCCAGATCACCCGCCATCTGATCGATAACGTATTTATGAATCCGGCCCTGGAATCACATTTGAAGATTCGGCAGTTACTTTTCTTGTGTGGCGGAATGATTGCCTTGTACATTTTCGTGTATGCTCCTTTTACATATTACCGACACTATTTCTCAGGCGTAGCCGGACATAAAGCGGTATTCGATCTTCGTTGCGATCTGTACTACCATGTTCTAAGGATGTCTAGTTCTTTCTTCAATCGGAACAAGTCAGGAGGAATTGTATCCCGCCTGATTGGGGATGTAGCTTTGGCCGAGAACTTGGTAGGTAATGCTCTGACGAATATCTGGATCGATGGTACAGCCATCTTTGTAATCCTATACTTTCTCCTGCGAATCGATGTAACCATGACCCTGGTGGCTCTATCGACCTTCCCTTTGTACCTGTTCTTTTTCCGGAAATTGGGAGCTCGGATCAAAGAGAACAGCCACGAGGTACAACAGAGCATTGAGAATCTGGCTGGCCGGCTTCAAGAAAAGGTAGCAGGAAGTGTAATTATCCGGGCCTTTGCAGCGGAAAAGATAGAAGAAGATCAATTTGCACAGCTTTCCGATCAGCTTCTATCTACAACCATGAAAAATGTACGGCTCCAATCGGTGAACATGGTAATCACAGGTGCTTTAACGGGGATTGCCCCACTTATCGTAATCATTGCCGGGGGGCTGTGGGTGATCTCGGGTAGTCTGAGTGTAGGGGACCTTGTGGCGATTGGGATGTACATACCGCCGTTATATTTACCGCTGCAAAGATTCTCTGAACTAAATGTGGTGTTTGCTAATTCCATTGCCGCCCTTGATCGGATTTTTGAAATCATGGATATGGAGCCGGAGATTAAGGATAAGCCTACAGCCAGGGAGGTTCCCATAATCCGGGGAGACATTGCCTTCCACCACGTATGGTTCGGTTACACTTCGGAACGACCGGTCTTGCAGGATATTCATTTTGCGGCGGAGGCCGGGAAGCGGGTTGCTCTTGTAGGAAGAAGCGGGGCAGGGAAGAGTACTTTGGTAAGTTTGATCTCCCGGTTCTATGATGTGAGCCGGGGCTGCATTACCCTTGATGGGATAGATATTCGGGACATCACGCTTGCTTCCCTTCGCTCCCACATCGGTATCGTGCTACAGGATACCATTCTGTTCTCCGGAACTATTCGGGAAAACATCCTCTATGGTCGCCCAAAAGCAAGTGAAGCAGAGTTGATAGCCGCAGCCCGCGCGGCCAACGCGTATGACTTTATCCAGGATCTTCCTTTGGGTTTCGATACGGAAATAGGGGAGCGAGGGGTAATACTTTCGGGAGGGCAGAAGCAGCGAATTACCCTTGCCCGTGCTTTCTTAAAAGATCCGCGAATTTTAATTCTGGATGAGGCAACCAGCTCTCTCGATTCTGAGTCGGAGATTCTGATCCAAGAAGCCCTAGCTCGCCTCATGAAGGGTCGGACATCCTTCATCATTGCCCATCGACTTTCCACTATTATGAATGCAGATTTGATTTTGGTACTTGACCGGGGTCGCATTTTAGAATCAGGAAACCATCGGGAACTGCTGGAAGGGAGCAAGGTGTATCGCCATCTTCACGATGCGCAGTTCAGGAGGGTAGTATGACAGGGACTAGATTCCGCAACTTTCTCGCTATTGTAGAGATCCGCACGAAGCTTGTCAGTGTTTCTTCTTTTACCCTAGGGACCTTATATGCCTGGAGTCGGAGCGATTTACTGTCGTGGGCTGAAGGGAACATCTCTTTATCCCGTCTTATTCGGACTCTCGTAATGTTTCTTGCTACGCTCTGTGTAGACATGGGTACAACTGCTTGGAATACCTATTTTGATTATCTACGGGGTACAGATGATCCTCGCATTAACCGGGAGGCAGATAAGGTCCTGATTCACGGGAATCTTCCCCCTTCGTATGCTTTCTGGACCGCCTTCTGGCTGTTCTTAGCAGCCCTTTTGGGAGGTCTTATTCTTGCTGGGTTGGTGGGATTCTGGATGATCCCGGTGGGTGCTCTATGTATGGCAGTTGGATTCTTCTATAACGCAGGTCCTCTTCCCCTTTCTCACACTCCCTTAGGGGAGCTATTTGCCGGAGGCTTTCTGGGCTCCCTACTTTTTTTAATCGCTTATGGGGTACAAGTGGCTAGCACTGGGATTCTAGAGACAGCAGGTGTGGCAGGAGTAGCTGTGGGGCGAGAAATAGCCTTTTTGGGTTCCTGTCTGCTTTTGCCAGGGGTAGATTTTTTAGCTTTTCAAGCTTCCCTTCCGAGCGGCTTAGCGGTAGGGGCCATACTCGCTGTGAACAATGCTTGCGATGTTATGGGAGACCGAGAGGTAGGAAGAAAAACTTTAGCGGTTTTACTAGGTCCTGCTTTCGGGGCGGGGTTAGCTCTCATACTTGCCCTAGGTGCCTCTGTATATGGAATCGTATTGAGTGAATGTGGACTGCTTCCTCACCTTGGCGTGTATACATTCAGTGGTAGCCTGCTTTTTACGGTGTTTAAGGGCTTACAGATGCATCGCCGGGGCTATTCCCACAGTACAAAGAGTCGTAATATGGGTTCGGTTATGCAGATCTTTGGAGTCTACTCCCTGGCGTATGGAGTTCTTTTAGGGAGTCAAGTTTTTCGAACTGTACCCTAGAAGAAAAATGCCTTAGAAAAGAATCATCGAAACCGGGCTGTGCTTCCTCTTCAAAGACCACCCGAAATACTCTGCTTACCCATATATTCGTCATAACCTCATTATTTGAGTAGGAGGTATCATGCCTTATTATAAACTCGGGCCAAGGAGCTTATTTTCAAGGGTCTAATAGATAGCTGTGTAGTAATTTCTACCCGGGTTTTAAGTGAATTTTTGTTACGATAACCCTAAATATTGTGTATTAATCCTATTGTTTAGGACCTTGACCCTAATCAAAAGCGACTAGTATATTATTATTGTCGTGTGGGGTGGTTCCTGTTAGGAGCCTGAGAGTATACCCGTTGAACCTGATCCGGATAATGCCGGCGAAGGGATCCGACGACACCTCATCCCCACAGCCAGATAATACTCAAATATTCCCGCTTTTAGCGGGAGGAGGAAGTGTATGGCTGGGAGTAATTCCTGGAAGCTCAACGAAATTGTAGTTCTCGTTATTCTGTCCATCGCTATTGGAATCCTGTTCTGGGCCTGGACCTTTTTAAATGCCTTTACAGCACCCTTACAGGCAACGGGCTTAAATTATTTATTTGCCGGTATGTGGTTCATAGGTGGGACCTTAGTCCCTTACCTTATTCGCAGACCCGGTTCTGCACTCCTGGGAGAGGTGCTGGCAGCTGTTTTGGAGGGCTTTATTACCCAGTGGGGAATAACGGCCGCTATCTGGGGGCTAGTGCAGGGAGCAGGTTCTGAACTTGTTTTTGCAGCCACAAAATACAAGAGATGGGATCTAAAAACTATGCTGCTCGCAGGGGGCGTTGCGGGGGTGTTTAGTTACATTCTAGATTTCTTTTACAGCCAGTACTGGACCTTACAGCCCTGGGTCTGGCCTATTCAATTCATCAGTATCGTTGCGGGAGGGGTATTCTGGGCCGGTTGGTTGGCCTATCGGATCGGTCAGGGCATACAGAAAACAGGGGTGGCAGCGAACCTACTCTCCGGCGAGGATACTTCCGGAGAGGATACGTTAGCTACATAATTATGCAATCAACCCTTTGCTTAGTGCAGCTTGAGGATGTGGCATTTCGCTACAGGGGTGCGATTTCTCCGGTTTTACGAGAGGTAAACCTGAAAGTAAACAAAGGAGATCGCATCCTTATTACGGGTAGATCTGGAAGTGGAAAGTCTACCTTATTATTGATTCTGGCGGGGCTTGCTCCCGAGTATAGCGCTGGCAAGCTTACAGGAAAGAGAAGCGTATTCTACACCCGTAAGGGAATTGTGTTACAAAACCCTGAAGCTCAGATTGTAACTCCCACGGTGCGGGAAGAAATTGCTTTTTCCCTTGAAAACCAGGGGCAGGATCCAAAAACCGTCCTAAAAAAAGTTGATGCGGTAATGGAGGCATTAGGCATTTCCCACTTGGCAAATCGTCATCCCCTAACCCTTTCCGGAGGAGAGTGCCAGCGGGTCTCCCTTGCGGCTGCTCTTGTCCTTTCGCCTGAGATCCTGTTTCTCGATGAGCCCACCTCGTATTTAGATGATGCTTCTAGCAACCGCTTTTTCGATGCCCTTAGCTTGTTACCTCCGGAAACTGCGGTTCTGGTGGTAGAACATCGCTTAGACCTTGCTGTTCGTTTTTGTAAAAAGGCTCTTCGAGTAAACAAAGAGGGCACTGTAGTCCCGACAGAAGTACCGGTTGTGTCCTGTGTAGAAAGCATAACAAACCGATTCAATCAGGACGGAATTCAGGAATCTAGTCCCAGGCTTTCTGACCAGCGGGACCCTATTTTGGAGATACGAAAGCTCTACCATTGTTGGCTAGAAAAACCTAAGAAACTAATCCGAAAGGGTAACCCTAACGCAAGGCTTAAAGATAGGAACCCAGAACACGGGTATTTACTCAAAGGAATCCATTTAACTGTAGTAACCGGAGAAATTGTCGCTATCCTTGGCCCTAGTGGCTCAGGGAAAACCACCCTTCTAAATAAAATCAACGGGATACACCCGGTAGACAAAGGTACGGTATATCTGGGGGGAAGGGATATAACTACTCTTTCAAAGGAACAGTGGTACTCTTTCTTTATGTATGTTCCTCAAAATCCCGAACATATGTTCCTGGCTGAGACAGTCCAGGCAGAACTAGAGTACCAGGGGAATGAGAGAAACAGTGCAAAAGAGGTAGCAGAGCGATTCGGTTTAAGAGATAAACTCAAAGTCCACCCGTTTCGTTTAAGTGAGGGGGAAAAACGGCGGTTAACTCTTTCCATTGCCTTTGCTTCCCCTCGCGCTCTGTATCTTCTTGATGAGCCTACGTATGGTCTGGATACAGAAGCTAAAGTCCTTCTAAAGAAAGACCTGTTAGCCTTAGCGGAAAGAGGTTCTGCGGTGGTGTTTGTAACCCACGACCAGGTTTTTGCAAAAGAGGTGGCAAATACAGTGTATGTATTACAGGAAGGACATTTAATACAGGAGGGTACGAGTGAACCTGTGGACATCGGGGAACTCGTCGGAACCCCGACGTAATCCTCTTGCTATCCTATTTGTCTCCATGTGCCTCTTGATGCCGGTTTTATTAGCCTACGATATTACTACTCCCCTAGTATTCTTTTCTTTAAATCTACTTCATCTATTAGCTTTTAGAGGAATAGAATATAGCCGCTATTTAAAAACTGTAGCATTGTTATCGTTAGTCGGTGCAGGTTTATTTCTATTAA
>JBDNDI010000195.1:0-5531 GCA_046719195.1 Spirochaetales bacterium
TCTGGATCCCGAGGAATTTCTCGTTGCCCCACCCCGATATAAAGTTCGTGCCATATATGATTGGGATAGGGTGGTGGATGCTCAGCCCTGAATTTCGTTAACCAAGGCATCGAAAATAGTAAGCATGTCTATCGTTGTTTTACGCAAACGGGAAGCTAAAATACGGGCTATGGCTCTTGTAACCGGAAGGGCAATTTCCGGATTCATTTTACCTAAAGCAAGAAAGTCTGCCTTATTCAGAACTAAAAACTCTGAATCTTCTAGGGCTATTACAGTGGCGGATCGTTTATCATCATCCACCAGAGCTATTTCGCCAAAGAACACATTATTTTCCGCTTTTAACTGCACTACCGTATACGTGTCCCCAGCCCGGGTCTGTTTTTGAATCTCTACGCTTCCCTTGTATACTATGTACATTTCCGAACCCATTTCCCCTTCCCGAATAATAACCGATCCTTTGGGGTAAGATTTTGTTTTAATAATACTTAACAAACGTTCTAAATCTTCCTCCCGATCTTTCAACTCGTCGAAAATGGCTATTTGACTTAGTTTCTGGAGAATCTCGGCCCTCAAATTTTCATTATTTTTCATACCCCTACCCTTTCTAAAAGAATTGCTAGACTATGTTTGGGTATCTGGTAGGTATCCTCCGGCAGGAGGTAGGGCCTGTTTACCTCTAATTCTTTTACTTTTTGTAAGTTACTAATTAACTGGGAGACATCAGAGGTTTTTTGAGCTTCCCGTAAGGATTCCATTTTAATGCGATTGGGAGAACCTGTATTTTCCAATATTCCAATTAAAATCTGGCGCATTTGATCCTGAAAAATTTTCTTAAACTCTCCATAAGTTTTCCCAATATATTCGGAAGGGATGGGTCGAGTAACGATCCGGGATCTACTTTTTTCCTGACTTAACAGTTCATAAATTATGTGGGACATCCCATTTGTGGCAGAAGTGTTGGCTAACACTCGTCGAGAAAACTCCCGGCTAAACAAAATTTCATCACACTGGGCATGCCGAAGGTAGGATTCGTATTTTTTATCCAATATTTCTGCACAGATATACACATCCTTACTGAGTGCTTTGATGGTTAGGACGGTCATTACGGTTTTAGAGTCTACCTCCGAAGGCGCTGTACTCTCCAGGGTATCTGCAAGTACTAATACCTTTTTTGCTCCTTTGATATTGGCTCGAGCTAAAGAAGTTTCTGCAAAATAATCTCCCCGTACGAACTTAAGGCCTTTTAGCAAAGGTCGATCCTTCAAGGCCTCTACCTTTTCCGGTTCGATATTAGAAATAATTACTATATCGCCTGCATCTAAATCCGGAGAGACCCGTAATATATCTAGTAGGATCTCTTCCATATCCTCTTTCCAACCACAGATAATTAAGTGATTTTTAAGCTTTTTATATTCCATTAATCCCCTCCTGGCTTTTGTATTTCGATCTACCAGGAACGAAGCCAAGGTTCCCGAAAGCAGGGTTGTAGCTCCAATACCGAAGAAAACAGTAAAAATAGCCAGTATTTTCCCTGAGACTGAGGAGGGTACTTTATCTCCATACCCCGTAGTGCTAAAAGTAATGATGGACCACCATAACCCATCGAAAAAGGTCCTGAATTGATCGTTTGAGCGATGCTCGATCCAAACCATAACTGCCGCAGAAACAATAAGAAAACCAAAAAAAACATAAAAAGGCCGTATTTTCTGATCGGAAAGTATAATAAAAAGATTTTTTACAGGCGTTTTGATTTTATCTTTGCTTTTCATTTATATTTTCCGCCGCTTCCCTTTGGGCTAAGAAGTTTTCGAAAACACGGAACTCCTGCTCCAATTGCTGCAAAGCTTGTTTAGCGAGGTCTTTATTTTTTTGTTTAGAGGCTTGCTCTAATGTAAAGGCTATATCACCCAACCGCCTCGCCTGGAGGTTCCAAGCCCCCCCCTTAATACCATGGGATACAACGGTGAGAGAGTCCCATTGCTCCTGCTCTAGATACTGCCTCATTTCCGGTATCTGCTTTAGTACCTTTTCTTGGAACGACTGAAGTACACGTTTAAGAACCTCCGTCTTTCCCATAAAGGTATCTAAAGCTTCTTCGTAATTGAATATCTCCGGTTCTCTAGTAGTATTAGTCTGGCCGCTTAAACTACTAGGCCTAGTAGGAGTAGAGCTGGAAAGAGAAGAACTAGAAGGGGCAGGCAATTCTTCCTCAAGTTCTTCGATTTCCCCTATTTCCAAATCCTTCTCTATTGCTTGTTTGGGGAGGTACTTTTCTAAAAAAGGTAAAAGGTCCTTGCTTTTAAAAGGTTTCGTAAGATAGTCATCCATACCCGAAGCCAAACATTTTTCCCTTTCCCCTCTTACTGCATTGGCAGTTACAGCAACAATGGGACCTTGGTAGCCCTTGTCCCTCAATCGTAGAGCAGCTTCATACCCGTTCATTACCGGCATCTGGACATCCATAAATACCAGATCTACCTGCTCCTTCTCTACCATGCTCACCGCTTCTAATCCATTTTCTGCTAAAACAACTTCAACCCCATACTTTTCGAGGATAGTCTTAAATAGTTGCTGATTTACTAAATGATCTTCGGCCACTAGCACTTTTACCCTAGACCATCGTTTGGGCAACCCGGAAGTCTCCGTTACCTCAGCTTTAGCTTCCTCAATTTCAGTTCCATAGAGAAGAGAGTTAAGGCATTCAAGCAGTTTTTTCCTCTTAATGGGTTTATCTAAATACCCGGAAAACCAACCCAAAAGCTTCATCTTAGCTTCTGTTCCAAAACCTAAAGGGCTCATTAGAATCAATTTTGGATAAAGAGTAAGCGGAGCATTTCTAATCTCACTGGCTAGTTGCCACCCATCCATGCCTGGAAGATGTTGATCCACCAAGACTAATTGATAGGGGGATTCCTCGGCAGTTACTAGCATGTGTAGAGCTTCCTGACCATTTTTTGCCCAATCTACTTTTTTAAACCAATCGGTTAAATGATAGTAGAGAACTTCCCATACATGCGAATTATCTTCCACAATCAAAACAGGGTACAAAGACTCCGGTTCCTCAATAACCATTTCGGGTTCTTCTTCATGCTCCGGTACCCGATTTAAGGGTAAGGTGAAGTAAAAGGTAGAACCTTTACCATAGATGCTCCTCACACCTATGGAACCGTTCATCATCTGTACCAGACTTTTTGAAATAGAGAGGCCGAGACCCGTACCTCCAAACTTACGGGTGGTAGAGGAATCTACCTGGGTAAAGGCATCGAACAGAAGAGATATTTTGTCTTCTGGAATTCCAATGCCAGTATCGATAACCTCAAATTCGACCGGAAGGGTCTGGACAGAGCGGTCTTTCTCCTTTACCCTTGTGCGAACTAGCACCTCTCCTTTTTGGGTAAACTTTACCGCATTATTTATTAAATTTATCAATATCTGCTTTATTCTTACCGGATCTCCCCATACCCAGCGGGGTACTTCCTTTGCCGTGTCAACAATAATTTCCAATCCTTTTTTATGGGCTAGCAGGCTTACCATATCTACCGCTTCTTCTATGAGCGAAACTAGATCGCAGGGAATAATTTCTAAGGAAAGTTTCCCTGCTTCTATTTTAGAAAAATCTAAAATATCGTTTATAAGACCTAGTAAAACTTCCGCGGCATACCTAACCTGGTAGGCATACTCTTTTTGCTCTTCATCCAAACGGGTCTCCAGCAAAAGCTCCGTCATTCCCGTAATAGTGTGAATGGGCGTACGGATCTCATGACTCATATTGGCTAAAAAGGCACTCTTAATCTGTGTTGCCTTTTCAGCTTCTTCTTTTTCCCGTAGAAGGCGTTCTTCTCCCCGCTTGTGCTGGGTAATATCCTCTAATAGAGCAAAAACAAAAGGAGAAAAGTCACCTTGTCCTACATAGTGGAGACGAACTTTTACCCACCTACCTTCCTCTCCCATGCGCACTTTGCACTCATACTCGGCATCCTTACTGAGGCGCTCAAGCAGGGAAGGGAACTGTGAAAAAAAACCTTCTAATTCACCCTCTGTACAGAGAGAGGCTAAGGTTACCCCTCTTAATTCTGCCGCTGAGCGATGGAACATCCGATGCACAGCCTCATTCGTTAGGATAATTCGGCCCTGAAAATCTAGGATCATTATGCCAATAGGGGAGTGTTCAAAAATGATCTGGTAATGCCGACCGAACCGCTCCATGGACTTACCACCCTTAAACCATTAAAAGTTTAGGCTCAATATCTCGGTGGCTTTCTTCCAAATCCATTCAGGCTTTAAGGGTTTAATTAAATAGCTTTTTACCCCAAATTTTAGCGCCTTAATAACCGTTTCTCGTTGAGATAAGGCAGAAAGTACAATGATGGGAGTCGTGAACCCTCGTTTCTGCAATTCCTCCAAGGTTTGGAAACCATCCATGACCGGCATCATAAGATCCAGAAATACTAGATCGTAGGTGGCTAAATCTCCCCGGTTTAGGAACTCACTGCCATTATCAAAGGTTTCGATTTTGAAGTTAGTATCGGAAAAAGCAGTTTTAATTAATTCCTGAATGACAAAGTCATCATCTACCACGGCTAGGGTAACCTGGAGCTTTGCTAAGTCGGGTGGAGCAGCTTTTTCCCCTTCGAAGCGAAGATGGATGGTTTCTGCCTTGCTCTTTTTAGGGGCCCCGGCTGCAAGTAACTCTGAATGAACGACTAAATTTTCCTGATCTATAAAGGAACCCGCTTTTCTTCCTAGAAGACCATCCATAGCCTGCTCTAAATTTGAGCAGACTTCTATTTCTTCGAATTCTTTCTTGCCTTTTACAAAGGAGGCTACAAAATCAGAGGTGGTGAGTATTTTTACAAATCTAGACCTAGCCTGAGAGTATTCTAGGATAATAGTTAAGAGCATGTTAAGCTTTAAGGAATCGTTCCCTGTTACGGATAGGTTTGACATAATGACCAACACTTTGGGAACCTGAATCTCGTAGAGATCTATAAGTTCGGTTATCTTATACTTAAGTAATTCGATTTTTTCTGTGTTCAACCCCTGTGCGATTTCAATAAAAAGTATGTCTTCGTTCACATGAGCTTCAATTATACAAGGGGTCGAATCTAAACTGACATTCACTCCTAAAATCTCGGAAATGCTTTTTAACAAGGCATCCATCTTAATAGGTTTGGTCAGAAACTTTTTAACATTAAATTTTGCCACTTCCATTAAGGTTTCCCGATCGATCTTTGAGGAGGCCATAATTGCCGGTGTATGGGCGGTGTTGGGATTCTCCTTCATTTCCTTCAACACTTCTAAGGAACTTTTTCTTGATAGATAGTAATCAAGAATAACCAAGTCGGGTAAAAAGCTCCGCACCTTCAATGACCCTTCTAAACCATTAGAAGAGGCAACAACCTCACACCCTATCTCCTCCAATTTCTTTTTAAGGAAATCCCGTAACAGAGGAGATTCATCGATAACAAGAATTTTCTTCTTCATATTAACCTTATATGCCGCTGCTTCATTTTTATCAAGCATAAAATTTT
>JBDNDI010000196.1:0-5515 GCA_046719195.1 Spirochaetales bacterium
AACTAATTTGTCATGAGAATATACTAATTTACATCAAAACTCTAAAGAAAGGAGTACGGTATGAAAAGACTATTCAAGATAGTGAGTCTTGCAATGGTTTTAAGCCTAGTATTAGCAACCCTTGCAGTGGCGGCAGGAAAGAAAGAGGAAGCTGCAGGGAAGTGGAAACCCACTAAACCGATTACCATCATTGTTCCCTGGGGTGCAGGAGGTTCTACCGACCAGATTACCCGTCTCTGTGCGGGAGAACTAGAACCCTACCTGGGCACCAAAATTGTAATTGTAAACCAACCGGGAGCTTCTGGCTCCGTCGGTACCAAGAGCGTTGTGGATGCTCCGAAGGATGGGTATACCTGGGCTTCCGGAGCTGC
The DNA here is from genome assembly GCA_046719195.1 of Spirochaetales bacterium. Lineage (GTDB taxonomy): Bacteria > Spirochaetota > Spirochaetia > DTKZ01 > DTKZ01 > DTKZ01. Next base: position 372 of record JBDNDI010000196.1, read on the forward strand.
GGTAGACCTGGCAGTGTATAAAATTATGGGCATGTTAGATACAGACATCCGCAAAGACTGGCACCTGTTCCTAAGCATAGCCAATGTAATGGTCTATGGAGTAAATGCGAACACCCCCTATAAAACCTTTGATGACCTCTTAAAAGCTTTCCGGGAAAAACCAGGCCAGGTTCCGGTAGGTACTGCCGGGCAGTCCTCTGCTGGACATATTGCCATGGAAATTCTTCGCAAGTACACCGGCATAGACTACAAGCACGTAACCTACGACGGAGGCAACCCTGCTGTTATCGCCACTGTAGCGGGCGAAGTAGAGGTAACTCCTCAGTTAGCTAGCGAACAGGCAGAAATGATTCGGGGTGGGAAGATCCGTCCTCTAGCTGTTCTTTCAGACCGGCCTCTCCAGTTCACTGGATACAGTGGTACTATTCCTCCTGTTACCAATTGGATAAAAGATTACAAACCGGGAATGAACTATTTTGGGATTTTTATACCCAGAGGCGTCCCGCAGGAAATAATTACCACCATGGAAATGGCCTGGAAAGAAGTTATTATGAACAATAAGAAAATCGTAGATTATGCTGCAGCTAGAGGTGCTATCTTCGATCCCGTGTTTGGCGAAGAAGCCCAGAAACGAGCTTTTGCCTACTATCAACCAGTAGCCTGGTTATACTATGAAGCGGGGAAAGCAAAAATTTCTCCCGATACCGTAGGGATTCCCAAACCCTGAGTATCTGTTGTATCCTTTGTGGCAGGGTTGTCACCCTGCCATTTTTTATTTATAGCTAATCCTAAGTCGTGAGGGGTGTATGAAAGAGCAAAACATGCCCAAAGCGGATTTTTTTACTTCGCTTGTATTACTTACCTTTGGTCTTTCCATTATTGTTTTATCCTATAAAATGCCCACTCTGGTAGAGCAAAGTAAGAACATCTACGCTGCTCCGGGTATTGTACCGGGCCTTTTGGGTATTATTATCAGCTTCCTTTCTTTAGTTCTCTTTTTTCGATCTATTAAGCAAAAGGGTTATAAAATTGTTATTTCCGGTTCTATCTTAAAAAGCTTTCTTACTCATGAACAAACCAACCGGATGGTAAAAACAGCGCTCATCTGTATTGTCTATACGCTGTTACTTGGCCACCTGCCTTTTATTCTTTTGACCTTTCTATTTGTATTCGTTTTCATTGTTACCTTTGAATACGATCGAAACATACCCCTCCGCTCCCAACTACGAAAAATAGGTATTGCCCTACTTTTGGCTCTCCTGACTGCCTTGGTGGTGTACGCTGTATTTTTCTACGTCTTCCTGGTAAACCTTCCTTAGATTTTATAGAGTGAGGTGCGTGTATGACAGAGGGATTACAACTTTTAGGACAGGCTATTGCAAATATTTTTAACCTCCGATCTATCTTCGATGCTCTATGGGCTACCCAGTTAGGCATAATTATTGGCATGTTACCAGGACTAACTGCAACTATGGGAGTAGCTCTATTAACTACCCTTACCTACAGCATGGCAGCTAATAATGCCATTTTAATTCTTGTATGTATGTATATCGGAGCCATTTATGGGGGAAGTCGAAGCGCTATTCTCCTCAATATTCCCGGGACACCTGCCAATGCCGCTACAACCGTAGACGGCTACCCCTTAGCTATGAAAGGGGAAGCGGGAAGAGCTATCGGTATAGCTACCACAGGATCGTTTTTAGGTTCCACAATTGGAATGATCTGTTTAGCCCTCTTTACTCCCCTCCTGGGTTCTGTGGCCCTAAGTTTCCAGTCTTTTGAGTTTTTCTGGCTTGCTATTTTTGGAATCGTAATTTGTGGCAACCTTACGGCTCCTAAAGACCCTCTTAAAGGATGGATAGCAGGCTTCTTAGGATTATTTGTCGCCATGATTGGGATGGAAGGTATTCACGCTTATGTCCGCTTTTCCTTTGGAAGTACTGAACTCTCCGGCGGAATTTCCCTCATCCCAGCTATGGTAGGAGCTTTTGGATTTGCCGAAATTATCACCGTAATGCGCTTTACCAAGTTTGAAGTAGTAAAAACGAATATCACCCGGGTAATTCCTAAATGGAAAGAGGTGGGCAAATATTGGAAAACCATCCTTCGCTCCGGAATTATCGGAACTTTTATTGGAGCCATACCCGGTGTGGGAGAAGACATTGCCGCCTGGGTTTCTTACGATTTAACTAAGCGCTCTGCTAAACCCGAAGATCGGGAATCCTTTGGCAAAGGTAATGTGGAAGGATTAATCGCAGCAGAAACAGGAAACAATGCCTGTGTGCCGGGCGCTATTTTACCTGTGCTTACCTTGGCTATTCCTGGTTCTGCTCCTGCTGCGGTTCTTTTAGGAGCTATGCTAATCCACGGTATCCGCCCGGGTCCCCTAATTATGGTTGAGTTTCCTACCTTTATTTACGAAGTAGTAGCCATGGTATTTATTGCAACCGTAGCTATGTACATCCTTGGATTGTCCATGGTGAAATCCCTTGTAAAAGTGCTACTTATCCCTCGTCAACGGCTCATGCCTATCATCTTCGTGCTCTGCGTAGTCGGTTCCTTTGCCCTCCAGGCTCGGTTATTTGATGTAGGAGTTATGGTAGTATTTGGGATATTAGGCTTCCTGCTCAGAGAAATGGAATACCCTATGGCCCCCCTCGTGTTAGGTATTATTTTAGGAGACATTTTAGACAAAAACCTACGACGCTCTCTAGTGTTGTCTACCGGTGACATAGCTCCCTTTTTTACCCGTCCTATTAGTTTAGGCATCTTTATCATTACTCTATTGGTAATTCTTAGCCGAATGTCCTGGTTCCAGAACTTATTAGGGTATCTAAAAATAAAAAAGAAACATTAAGGCGAAAGCCATTCGGAAAGGTGCGCCTGTACGAATGCATCGTCGGTAAGATGGGGGTAGGATTGCAAAATCCGGTCGATTTCTTCAGCCTGTCCAGGCGAAAGGTCTTCTTCCGGATTTAAACACCACCTGCCCTCTAAAAGCCCCTGGCGCCTTAGTATCTCATGGATTCCAGCAATACATCCTTTAAACCGGTTAGCAGCATCGAATATGACCCCGTTTGCATCCGTAAGTTCTTCGGCTAGGGTAAGGTAAGCCTGGGGAATACGAGAAGTCGATGCGGCTAATTCTTGGGCATAGCGATGCTGTTCACAAGCCCGTTGAGTCCATACGCTCCATTGTCCTAAAAGCCCCCCTACAATCCGTACGGTACAATCTTCTCCTTTTCTGCGTCGGATTTTATAGGGAGTTACAAGGTCTAACAGAATGTGATCATCGTTACCTGTATAGAGGGCAATTTCTTTTTCTCTTCCTGCATCTACTACAGCCCGAACCACATCTAGAGTCTGATATCGATTAAAGGGGGCAATTTTAATCCCCCATACATTTTCGATTTCTGCAAACCGAACCCAAAACTCATAGGGTAATATTCGACCTCCCACCGAAGGCTGCAAATAAAAACCAAACAGAGGAAGTATCCGGGAAACTTCTTTGCAATGAGCAATTAGGGTGTCTATTGGATCCTCAGGGAAAGCAGACAGGCTTACCAACCCTGCATGATACCCCTGGTTGCGTAAAAACTCCGCTTCTTGTAAGGCTTGTTCCGTGCGGCCACAAACCCCTCCTATTTTTACAGGCTCTAGGTTCTTTTTTTCAGCGTGCTGATCTATCATGTTTGAAACCGAAGATAGAACGGGTTTAAAAAGATCGAAATTCGGGTCCCGAATCTCAAATTGGGTAGTATGAACTCCTACCGCTAACCCTCCTGCTCCAGCCTCTAAATAGTACCGAACCAAAGCCCTCTGTCGCCTTTCGTCGTACTGCCGTTTACTATTCAGAGATAGGGGAATAGCAGGAATAACCGTACCTTTTTTTATTGTAACTCGTAAGGTTTCCCTTAAATCGCTGATTCTCATATATCCCTCTTTTTTAGAACTTGCCATCCACTACTTCAAAATGGGTAGGTTTTCCCAAGCTAGGACCACCCCTCTCTACCCAGTTAGCCACAAGTTCTATCATATCTAATAACACCACTTTAGGGTAACCAAATAAAGAGAATGACTCGGCAGCATTGTTTAAATACATCCGGTTTCCCTCTATGCCTTCGAATCTGGGTTCCTTTCCAAAGCGCTTTCCAAACTCCTCAGCTACCCACCGCACCGATACAGTTTCTGGTCCTGTGATGTTTAGTATTTTGGGAGGCGAAGCACAGTAGGCAAAGGAGAGGAGGGTTTGCCGGATAACATCCCCCTGCCAGATACAATTGAAGTTGCTTACGGTGAGGGAAATGGGCTCTCCTTTAAATACTTTATCCGCAATATCCCTTAAAACCCCATATCGCAGATCTATCGCATAGTTTAACCGAAGGATACACACCGGCGTGCCGTACTTCTTGCTAAAGTGAGTAAACACTCGTTCCCGGCCTAAGGCAGATTGGGCATAGTCGCCGGTAGGATTCACCGGATCCGATTCGATGGCTCCCCCTGAGGCAGGGGCAACAAAATCGTACACACAGCCGGTAGAATATACAACCAGGGAACTATCTTTGAACCTCTCCGCTACAAAGGTGGGGACAACGGTATTCATAGCCCAGGTAAGTTCTTCGGCTCCGCCGGTTCCAAACTTTTTACCTGCCATAAAAATAACCCCTCCTGCATCAGGAAGCTGTTCTACCGATTGGCGATTGAGCAAATCGCAGGAAAGAGTATGAACCCCTACCCTTTCAAGTTTCTCCCGAGCTTTTGAATCGGTGAACCGAGAAACCCCATACACTTTTCGCTGGATTCCGGCCTCTAAAAAGGCCCGTACAGCAGCCATCCCAAGAGTAACTCCGATTTTTCCTCCGATTCCTAAAATTATTAGGTCTTGGGAAAATCGTTTTAAGGCATTCGCAACCTCGGTGTCAGGACGAGAGAGAAGCAAATCTAACTCTTCTTCGGATGCAGGAAAAAGGATTTGCATACACACCTCCTAGATCATTTTACCGTAATTTTTTCAATGCAGCCAGCAGAATGAATTTTTGGGTCGCTACAATCTGACAAAGGCGTTGAAAATCTTCCTTCGCCTCCGAATCCGCTCCGGATATTATTAAGGTGTTTCCCTTCCACCGGTACCAAAGATGATGGTA
>JBDNDI010000197.1:0-5507 GCA_046719195.1 Spirochaetales bacterium
GGTATACGATTACTCCTTAATACTGTGTATTATCCATTGCATGTTCTTCGTTCTACGACTTCTATATTCTACTGATACATCAGCTTATTGTCAATGAATGAACCTGCCAGATACTGATACATCAAGTATCATACATCAAGGAGGAACGAACAAAAGACGCATATTTTTACCTTTTATAGCCTTATTTTTGTCATATGGAATCGTGTTGGGAGCTGGCAAAAAAGAGAGGCCGGAATTAGATTGGCCGAAAAACGCCATACAAATATTAGTATCTTACAATCCAGGCGGAGATACGGATTTCAATGCACGTACCTACGCTAAGTATCTAGAAAAAGAATTAGGACAACCGGTTGTTGTAGTAAATGTTGCGGGCGTAGGGGGAACTTTAGGCAGTCGCAAAGTAAAAGATTCACCACCCGATGGATATACGGTGTTATTCTATCATACCGCAATGATCGTGAACCAAATCACCGACATGGTTCCCTACGGATTTGAGGACTTTGAACTGAGCTGAATTGCTGCCATGAGTCCAGGGAACATAATTGCAGTTCATGCAAAATCTCCCTGGCAATCTTTAAAAGATCTCATCGAAGACTCTATCCGAAGGCCTGGTGAAATTAAGCTAGCCCTGGATATCGGGGGGGAAAATTTAACTGCTTTGATCAACTCTTCCAGGAAACATTTGCTACCCTTTCCTATATTTCTTTATTGGGTCTTTTTCCCCACGAGGGCACTGAACTTTCTTGTTGCCTCGGCTCGTTTTTCTGCCATCTCTTTTCGCCAACCCAGTAAACGGTCTATCCGGCTTTTATCTTCTTCGGATAAAAACCCTTGGAAAGCTGGCTTGCAGTTCTGTAATACCGGCTGTTCTGCTTCCTGGGCTGCCCGGCAAGCCTCTGCCAGGTAGGGCGCTACCGCGTCCGGAATAACCACTATCCCATGCATATCGGCAAATATCAGATCGCCCGGATATACGGTTAAGCCTCCCACCTCTACGGGGCCTCCGACCTCTTCTACATGGACATAGGCATGAGACACTAACACGCACGAGGCAAAGTACTCTAACCCAATTCTCTGAACTTCGTCCAAGTCACGGACCCCTCCGGAAGTAACAACGGCCGAACACCCTAGGTACCGGTGTATCGTTGCTTGGACCTCCCCCCAGAAAGAGCCGATGGGTTGGGGGTCTATATCCTGAATTACCGTTATAGTCGGCTTCGGCGTTTCCCATACGGATCGGTAGTAAGCCTCCTGAAGATGTTTTTTACTCTCTGGAGCAGGATGTAGAGCAGAAATCTTTGCCGTGCAGGCATAACCTATCGTTCGAACCTTTGTTGGGAAAATCTTATGGATCCCCGGCTTAAGGAATCCTTCGGTTTTAGGCCGAATTGAGAAAAACTCAATTCCGTTACAAATCGTAGGCGCATCGAACTGTTTCAATTCTTCCAATTGGGAAGGACTTAGAAGTTTTTTTGTTTTCATAGCGATGGTTCCATTGTACCGTAAAACGCCCTTTAATCCAATCCTAATGGTACGGCACTTTCTACTTCCAACTCAGAAAACGTAAAAATTCATACAAAACTGCCTATAAGTCGAGATAGATAGTCTGCCCTTGGCCTCGCTCTAAGGGTGGGATACAATTATTTTGGAGGCTTATATAGTATCTCCCCTTTCCAAAAGACAGGGGAGCAGATTATTTCCTACCCTCTACTTCAAGGGAAAGTAATTTCTTTCCAAAGAGGAAAAACCCTGCTCCCACAAGCAGGAATAGGGCTACGGCTGCTACGATCCATAGTAGGCTTCCCCCTTCGAGAAGCTGGAAGTACAGAGTTGCGCTTGACCAAGCAACCATCGTCATATACGTAGCTAGTACAAGGCCCGCTTTTATTCCTAATTCCTTTATGGCAGCACCCTGGGCAGCTACACAGGGGAAGTACAACAATATGAATAATAGGTAAGCATAGGCGCTATGGGGGGAAAAAGCTTCCCGCAAGCGCTGGAACACTTTTGCACCTCCGTTATCTGCATGTGTCTCTGTTTCCTGTTCAGTTGCACGCGTAGTAGCCTCTGGTTCGGAGCTTCTAAAGGGCTGCAAAATGGGAGCTATCAGCTCCAATAAATTTCGGGGAATAGAGGCAAAGGCTTCCAGAATGCCCTTCCAAAAGTTCCATTCCTCCTCCTCTAACCCTTCCTCTTCTAAAGCTTGAGTTTGTCCGTATAGACTATTTAGCGTGCCCACCACAGCTTCCTTAGCCATAATGCCGGTAAAAATGCCCACAGTGGCAGGCCAGTTTTCTTCCGTTATCCCCATTGGCGTAAACACAGGAGTGATACGCTGGCCTATTTTAGCTAAAAGGGATTGCTCGGTATCTTCGTATCCAAAACCTACACCTTCATCCCCTATCCCTAGGGAGTTCAGTATCCCTAACACCAACACCCTTCCCACTATTACCTTGCCAGCCCGGAACAGAAACATCTTGAGTCTAAGCCAGGTATGAATCAAAATATGGCGAAGTCGGGGTCGATGGTAGGGGGGAAGCTCCATGATAAAGTGAGCAGGCTCTCCATGGAACACGGTAAACTTTAAAAGAAGGCCGGTAAGCACAGCAAACAAAATACCCACAAGGTATAAAGAGAAGACCACTTCGCCTGAAGCTCTAGGGAAAAAAGCAGCGGCAAAAAGAGCATATACCGGAAGCCGAGCTCCGCAGGACATAAAAGGGCTCATAAAAATCGTCATTAATCTATCCCGCCGGTTATCTAACGTACGGGTTCCTAAAATGGCTGGTACCGTACAACCAAAACCAACCAATAGAGGGACAAAGGATTTGCCGGGTAGCCCAATGGATCGCATAAACCGATCCATTACAAAGGCTGCACGGGCCATGTAACCAGAATCTTCTAGAATGGAAAGAGCAAAAAATAAAGTGAATATGATGGGAATAAAGGTTGAAACGGTTTGAATACCCGTGCCCAACCCTCCCGAAAGAGCAGCGACAACCCAGGGAGCGGCTCCTAAGCCTTCTAAAAGGTATCGGCTTCCCTCTACCAATAAAGTCCCAAGAAGAATATCGAAGAAGTCAATAAAAGCCCCCCCTACGTACATGGTAGAGAGAAACACTAAATACATAGCAATAAAGAAAAGGGGAATCCCTAAAAATTTATGGAGGACGATTCGATCTATGCGCTCGGTTAAGCTTACTTTTTCTGCTACTTTGTGGGTGACATCTTTTACAATTCCATGAATCGAACCGTACCGAGAGTCTGCAATAATGGTATCCGGCTCATCCTTCAATACCGCCCGAATCCGCTCCTGTTCCTTACGCAATTCCCGTAGATCTAGAAATTTCTCCTCTACCACCCGCGATTCGATATAAGAATCTCCCTCTATCAATTTTACGGTTAAATATCGGGGAGAAATACCGAAAGAGGCGGCTAAAGGTTGCAAGGAAGGTTCTAGTCGTTCAATAGCCTCCTCTAACTCATTCCCATACTGGACGGAGAACGTTGAAATAGTAGGTCGTTCTAAAGCTCTTTCTATGGCCTTTAACACCTGTTGCCTTGCCGAAGAATGGGTAGCGCTCACAGCTACTAGGGGCACCTGTAAATGCCGAGATAGATGATCCACATCTATCCGTAAGCCTTCCTCTTCCGCTAGATCCATCATGTTTAATACCAAAAGAAGAGGCACTCCCATTTCAATCAGTTGGCAGGTAAGGTAGAGATTTCGCTCCAGGTTAGAAGCATCCACAATATCTATTACTAAATCAGCTGTATTCGATAAAAGGAAATCTCTTGCTACTCGTTCATCTTCGGAGGTAGCAGAGACAGAATAAATACCCGGTAGATCCACCAGGTTTATCTTTGAATCGTTGAGAAAAAACACCCCTTCCTTTTTTTCCACAGTAACTCCCGGCCAATTTCCTACTCTTTGATTAGAGCCGGTTAGGAGATTGAAGAGGGTAGTTTTTCCGCTGTTCGGGTTACCCACAATTGCAATTGTATATAGAGATTTTTTCCCCATAGAATTTTCTATAGTGCCTTTTGAAAGAATATAGTCAATACTTCGCAAAGGTATCCTCCTTTTGGCACTTGCCTAGATTGCCCGTTTCTACTGTATTCATATTTCAAAAGCCTTTGCCTTGTAAGGTAATAGTTAGGTACATAACACTTAATTAGGAATACCTAATTTTAGGTTCATCCTACAATGTTTTAACTTTAGTGTCAATTAACCGAATTACCTCATCGAAAAAGCTAACCCTCGCAAACACATCTTGAACCTGAAACGAAGAATGACTTTGCCGTTCATAATTTCAAAGGCTACTTTCGCTTTGATACAGAAGAGGAGTATCAGGCGCGGGCAAGGGTATACCGTTATCTTTCGATGAAACGGAAAGAACTACGGCTACTAGGGTTAGCATTTAGAATGAGGCATATCTGTGTCAGGGTGAGATTTTTCGATCAGGCAATACGAAGGGAAATAAGAAGTAGGAATAGAAAGCGAAAGATTTGTAATAAATAAATTAAAATACGCACAGATCATGAATGGGAAGATAGACCATACGACCTTAAAAGCGAATTAGCACATAAACGGTTGAAAGTATTAGACTAAATAAGGTAACCTTAATCCCATACCGGGTAAACTCTAGAAAAGTAATACGGTACCCACTTTTGTTGGCCAGGCCGGCTACAATTACATTTGCCGAAGCTCCGATCAAACTTCCATTTCCGCCAAGACAAGCCCCTAGGGCCAAAGACCACCAGAGAGGTTCAGCGGCGGCTTGCCCCACTTCCGAGGATATATTTTGAATTAGAGGTATCATGGTGGCCACGTAGGGTATATTATCTACAATAGAAGAAAGAACGCCTGAACCCCAGATTAATAATACCGAGGTAAGTTTTAAATTGCCTTCGGTTAGAGTGAGTAGAGCCTGGGAAAGGCTCCGGATAATCCCCAACTCCACAATACCCCCCACGAGAATGAATAGCCCAATAAAAAAGAATATAGTTCCCCATTCTATGTCTTTGAAGTAGTCGTCAATTTCGTGCTTGCCTGTTAAAAGGAGTAAAACTGATGCTCCTAGTAAAGATACCGTAGCTGCTTCTACTTTCAAAGCCCCATGGAAGAGGAATCCAAGGAGTACTAACCCTAAAACTATCAAGCATTTTCGCAATAACACCGGATCTTCAATTGCTTTGGTTTCATCAAACTCCATAACACGTGCCCTTCGTTCATTCGAAACCTCTAGATCCTTACGAAAGGTTAGGTACATAAAAAGGGTGAAGACGAGGTAAATTATCAACACAATAGGAGTAAGGCTAAAAATAAAATCTATAAAATGTAGGCCGGCAGCACTCCCGATCATAATATTCGGGGGATCTCCAATAAGGGTGGCGGTGCCCCCGATATTGGATGCCATGGCCTCAGCTATTAAAAAGGGGACAGGGGATATGCCGAGCTCTACCGCTATCAGGATAGTAACCGGAGCTAGGATTAAAACCGTAGT
>JBDNDI010000198.1:0-5414 GCA_046719195.1 Spirochaetales bacterium
TGCCTTTTGTATGGGGTTATTATCTATCCTCGTTTCCTGGCAAGTTTTTGCAAGATATGTACTAAAAGATAGTCCCTATTGGGTAGAGGAGGCAGTAGTTACAGGGATGATGTGGGTTGGCTTATTGGGAGCTGCCGCTTGTGTCTGGACAGGCTCCCATATGAGCTTGGAACTACTAGTGAAGAGGCTGCCTGAAAAGGTTAAAATGTATACGGAGATTCTTATTGACCTATCTATAGCTTCATTTGCCTGGTTCCTGATTACCCAGGGGTATGTATTAGCCGAGGTCACCATGACTAGCCAGATGTCTACCATCCCTCTTCCCCTCGGTGTTACCTATATTGTCATACCTATCTCTGGTGGCTTTATGATTTTATTCGCTTTTTTCAGGGCGTACCTTAAAATCTATCAATTTTATAAATCGCCCTCCCTACCTAAGGAGGGTTCCCATGCTTGAAACAATTGCACTACTTGGGACTTTTACCTTCCTTATATTATTCGGCGTTCCCATATCTTTCAGTCTAGGGATCTCAGCTCTTATTTCTGCCTGGACGGCTAACATGGGTGTAGCAATGATAGCCCAAAGGATCTCTGCTAGTTTGCAAGCTTTTCCATTGCTAGCAATTCCTCTTTTTATCCTTGCAGGAGGAATAATGGCAAAAGGGGGGATTGCCCGGAGACTCGTGGATTTAGCGTATTTAATTGTAGGTCCCTTACCGGGTGGTTTAGCCATGGTTAATTGTATAGAAAGCATGTTTTTCGGAGGAGTGTCAGGTTCCGCTGTAGCTGATATTTCCTCCACGGGGCCGATCATGATCCCAATGATGGTAGAAAAAGGATACGATCGGGATTTTTCTGCGGCGCTCACTGTAGCCTCCGCAACCCAGGGAATAATTATTCCTCCTAGCCATAATATGGTTATTTACTCCATGGTTGCCGGAGGAGTTTCTGTTGGGCAACTGTTTTTAGCCGGATATATTCCTGGTGTAATGCTGGGGGTATTCCTTTCGATTACCTGTTTTATCCTTGCCCTTAAGCGTAAATATCCGAGGGAAACAATTCCCCCCTTACGAAAAAGCCTTCGCATTATTTTCGATGGTCTTTTAAGTATGATGGCTGCTGTCATTATTGTGGTGGGTATTGCGGCAGGTATTTTTACGGCAACTGAGGCTTCAGCAGTAGCTGTTCTCTATGCTCTATTCCTCGGCTTTGTAGTGTACCGCGAGTTAACTATAGCCGATTTTATCAAAGTGTTCTTAGAGTCGGTTAAAACAACTGCTGTAGTGCTTTTTCTCATCGGATGCGCTTCAGCCTTTGGATGGATGATGACATACCTACAAATTCCGACCAAAGTCATGACAATCTTCTTAGGTATTTCTTCTAATCCTGTAGTCATACTATTCCTGGTTAATGTACTTCTGCTTATTTTAGGGACTTTAATGGATCTTTCTCCTTTAATCGTGATTGCTACTCCTGTTTTACTTCCGGTAGTTCAAGCTGCGGGGATGAATCCTGTAACCTTTGGAATTGTACTACTGTTAAACTTAGGTATAGGCCTAACTACTCCTCCCGTAGGAGCGGGGCTATTTGTAGGGTGTCTTGTAGGGAAAACTACTATCGAAAAGATCAGTAAGGCAATGCTCGTGCTCTGGCCTGCGATGCTTTCTGTACTCTTTCTTTGTACCTATATACCCTGGTTTACAACCTTCCTTCCGGGTTTAGCTGTTACACCCTAGCTACTCACTGGAATAAGCCTTGCCCAAAAGAATAAACAATGATACATAGATATATCGGTCATAAACCGACAAACACCCCCACTTAAAAGGAAAAGAACATGGCAGACTTTATGGCAAACTTGCTTACAGCTCTAGCGGTAGTAGTAAATGGCATACCGCAGGGTTTGCTTGCCTTAAATTTTGGCTTCGCAGCCTTTCCCACAGCTGTAGCTTTTATTATTGGGATTTTAGGTTCCTTAGCTTTTAATTCAGTCGCTACCATCAGTTTCCAGGCTGAGACGATTACCCTAGCCGGAACTATGGGAGATACTATCCGAGAACGATTATCCCTAGTATTCTGGGGGGCCTTTATCTTACTAATTCCTTCCCTTCTTGGATGGAACGAAAAAATTGTAGCTTTTATCGGAAAAGTCATTATGTTCTCCATGATGGCGGGCGTCGGTATTATGCTCGCCAATGTATCTATTGAATTATTAAAATCTGAATACTACAGTGGTTCGGTTTCCCTTGTAGTAGGGTTGATAGTTTGGTTCATTACGAAAGATCTAGCTAAAACCATCATTATTTCCGTTGCTGCTTCTACTGCAGTGTATATTGCTCTGCGATATTTGCCGGTGTTTCGAAAAAAATACAACCTTTCTGTGGATGTTCCTCATATCGATCGGGATCACGAACGATTCCATTTCGGTAACATTGAATGGAAGTTCTGGACGAACCGGAATGTTGTGTTAGGAGCCCTTTCCATTGCCTGTCTAAATATTGGGGCTAATATTTCCTTCGGAAAGATTACCGGAAGCATTGCCGGAGTAGATACGAATATAGACCATCTCTCTATCTATTCTTCTCTTGCTGATATGGGTTCTACCCTTTTAGGAGGGGGGCCGGTAGAAGCTATAATATCCGGTACGGCCACAGCTCCGAATCCCTTACTTGCGAGCGTTCTTATGATGGGGATAATGGCCATAATCCTCCTCTTAAAACTTTTGCCGGTTATCGGGCAGTTTGTACATAAATCCAGTATTACCGGCTTTCTCTTTGTGCTCGGTGCTTTTGTTACCTTTTCCACCAACATCGCTTCTGCCCTGACTGAAGCGGGCAGTTTCCCCGGTCCCTTTGGTTTTGGTCCTCAGGGGATGGTGATCGGAGCTGTAGTTGTAATTACCGCTAAATACAACCCCTTCTTTGGTATGATTGCAGGAATTCTAGTGAAATTGATCTTTGGGTTATAGGTAAGGTTCTAGTATATGGAATCAAAGAGTAAACCCCTTCCTGAATATTATACCTTAACAGTTGCAGGCTTAAAGCGTCGCTTACCCATTATTAAGGTAAGCGACCATTTAGCCATTGCTAGCTTTGTTATGCTAGGAGATACAGAATTAATTGAGCGTACTGCCCAAGCTTTGTACGAGCACCCTTCTTTGCCTAGATATGAGATAGATGTCCTTGTATGCCCGGAGGCCAAGGCAATTCCCCTTACCCATTGTCTTGCGGAACTTTTGCAGGTAAACTACATTGTAGCTCGCAAGTCCATAAAGGCTTACATGAATAATCCAGTAGTAGAGAAAGTAACTTCCATAACTACAACAGGCGAACAATTATTGGTACTGGATGGCCCCGATGTAGAACGTATTAGGGGAAGAAATGTATGTATAGTTGATGATGTAGTTTCCACCGGAGGCTCGATTAAAGGATTAGAGGCCTTACTTACTAAAACCGGATGCAAGGTTATTGCTAAGGCTTGTGTTCTTTTAGAAGAAGCAGGATATACAGGAGAAGACCTAATTTACCTGGAAAAGCTTCCCGTCTTCCCTTGCTGATTCATCACCTTCACGCGGTTCTTTACTAGGTTGATAGTTTCATTAATGAAAACAGATAGATCCTCCAGCTGTTCCTTATGTTATTTCGCTGGATATTTTCTTTTTAACGGCAAAGCATTTTTGTTAAATATCTTGAAAATTAAAACCGCCTCTCCTATGCTTAACATATTACTTGTGTATGAAAAAAGTCCTTAACCCATACAACCGAGCCGCTTATGGCTTATTCTTTTTAGCACTATTTGCATCAGTAGCTTTTATTATCTATGTACTTTTTATTGATTACAGATTTAGAGAAATTGAAAAACGGGAAGCTTTAAAACACTTACAGAGGGCACAGGCAATTCTAAATTACATGGCGAAACGTTTGGAGTCTACGGTTGCCGATTATGCACGTTGGGACGAAACCTGGTTTTTCGCTTTGGGGGCAAGCTCTAACTTTCCTCAAAAATATCTTACCCCAAAAAGTTTATCTAATCTGGATGTAGATGGGGTTGCTCTCTACAATGCAAAAGGTGTCTTACTGTTTTCCCTATTTCGTTCAAAGGGAACCTTTACTTCCCCCACCGTAGAAGATCCTTTTTCTGATTTAAAAGAATCTACAAAAGCAAATTTTGCAGGGTTATGGGCTGTATCCGGGATCCCCTATATTTTCGCTTCCCGGGAGATCCTGCACAGTGACGGAACTGGGCCTTTAGCAGGAAGGTTACTGTTCGCAAGAGAAATCCAAGAAGATTTTCTAGCCGAATGGCAAGAACTGAGCGGTTTACAGGTGCAGATAGAAATTATAGATCCAGCTGAATCACCCAAGGAGGAGTTTGAACCCAAAATTCAGATTACTAAAACAGCAATCCATGCATCTTCTCTCCTTCCAGATTGCGCAGGTAAAAAACGATTTATCCTTAGAATTTATATAGTACGCGATCTATTTTCCCAGCAGTTCCGAATCGTACAATTTCCCCTTATTGTATTTATCTTTTTTGCTCTTTTAATCGGGGGAATTTTCTTTAACAATATGAAGCTGGTTAAAGGCCTTAACCAATTAAATGAACATTTGGATGGAGAGGTACAGAAACAGACTCACGCCTTGGCCCTTTACCGGGAGATTCTTCAAAACATGAGCGAAGGCGTATTAATCCTAGATATGAACCGGATTGTAGTATTTGCCAACTTATCCTTTATTCACATGTTTGGCTATACGCCGGAGGAATTATTGCAAAAACCTTTGGGATCCCTACAGGTCTTTACCGAGTTGCCCGAACCCATTTCTTCATCGTTGCAAGAATCATCGGTTTTCCCTAAATGGAAAGGAGAAGTATCTGCATATCACAAAGATGGCAACCGAAAGCCCGTGTGGGCTACTTTTGAAAATCTGGAGGAACATCTAATTGCAATTTTCTTTGATATTACCCAACTCAAACATTTAGAAGAACGATTAAACTTTATGGCCTATTTTGATCCTTTAACTCATTTACCGAATAGAGCCTTGTTTCAAGATAGATTGTCTACCGCCATCATTCATGCTCAACGCAAAAAACAACGCTTAGCCCTACTCTATTTGGATTTGGATCATTTTAAAAATATTAATGATGGATTCGGTCACCAGGTAGGGGATGCCCTTCTTATCCTGGTGGCAAATCGAATATCCCAACTACTTCGAAAAGACGATTCCGTGTGCCGTCTTGGGGGTGATGAGTTTACGGTTATATTAGAGTCCCTAGAAAGAAGTAAAGATGCAACGATCGTGGCGGAAAAAATTATTCATGCTCTTCAGGAACCCTTCCATATCGAGTCTTTGGATATTTATACCGGTACAAGCATTGGTATCGCCCTGTATCCTTTTGACGGGCAAACTACCGAGGAA
>JBDNDI010000199.1:0-5405 GCA_046719195.1 Spirochaetales bacterium
GGGTTGTACCAATCCTTACGGGGGGTTGGATTTGATGAAGCCCGCCAAAGCATGCAGGAATTACTCCGACTCTTTCCGAAGACTAGCTATGTTCAGGCAGTCCGCATGCAAGAAATAGAGGAAGGGTTAGAGGAGTTTTATCGGTTCTGGAAAGAACGTACCCCGAATATTACCATTCAAAAGTACGACTGGTTTTGCGGGTTTTTACCCCAACGTAAAGTTACGGATCTTTCACCCCTTCATCGATTCCCCTGCTGGCATTTAAAACGGGATCTATATGTGTTACTTGACGGGACTGTTCCCATATGCAGGGAAGCTATCCGGGGAGAGTTTTTAGTTGGCAATATATTAAAAGAGTCTTTAGAAGATATATGGACCAGGATGCAAACTTGGTACGAAAAGCATATCCAGGGTATCTATCCCCCTCTCTGTGAGCAGTGTGATGAATACTATACCTACAACTTTTAACCCTCTGCCTGCTTCTTATACAGTGGTGGGAGGGACAGGAAAAGCGACAAAAGCTGCGGAAGGCCTAACGCTTGTACTTCTACAACGGGGAGGTGTGGTAGATAGGGCCTCTTTTTTAGAAAAATGCCATTCCTTGCCGGTAACCGAGATTCTTTCTGTGGAACGCTCCCGGGGCACCTATGAATTAGAATCTCTTGCTTCCCGGTTTCCGAAAGTACGGTTTATTCTGTTTCATGAACCAGCAAATCCGGGCCAGCAGATAAATGTAGGAATTCAGGAGGCCCTAGGTGCCTTATGCTTTGTCCTATGGGAGGATTATGAGTCAGACACAGAATTGCTTCAAAAAGGGTTAGCATCCGTACTATCCAAACCTGCTCCTCTTTGCATTACACCCTGGATAGGGATGGCAAAAAATCAGTATCTTCCCGTACTTCAAGTTCCTGCTTTTCACAAATCCAAACTAAAAGTTCTTTCGGTAGTCCCTCAGAAAGAAGAAGGCCTGAACCTGTTTCCCTATGATTACTGCGGGATATACCATAGGGAAATATTTCTACGTTTAGGAGGATACGACCCCCGTATAGGAAATCCGTACTGGCAAAAGCTTGATTTCGGGTTTCGCGCCTTTCTATGGGGCGAGCGAATTGTATGTCGAAAAGGCCTGCAAGGGCTCTATTTAAAAGAGACACCCTTAGAGGACACTACTCCGGACCAAAGCTACCGTTTATTTTTCTTGAAAAACCTAGCGGTAATATATTCGGGAGATCAGGGAGTATTACCTCTTAGAAAATTTTTTCCCTTTTATATCAAATCTAAAGCAGGTATTTTGGTAGCTTTACGGGAGTTTCAGGAAGTTCGCCAATGGGTCAAAGTCCATTCCTATAGGTTCAAGATGAGTAGCTACACCATAACCGAACTTTGGGAGGACCCCTCGGAATGATAGCCGTGTTCCTCCAGGCAAGGATGGATTCTAGCCGGTTACCCGGAAAAGCCCTTCTGCCCCTTCAAGGTAAGCCCATAGTACAGGTTATCATGCAAAGGCTTAAACATATTGAAGCAGACCTGCACCTGCTAGTGACAGACCGGGAAGGAAAGCAGTGTTTCAGTGCTGTGGCCAAAGAAGCAGGCTTTCTAGTGTTTGAGGGTCCAAAATTCGATGTGCTGGAACGTTTTTGTCAGGCTATTCGGGCTTATCAACCGGGTACAGTCATCCGGGCTACCGGAGACAACCCGCTGGTCTCCTGGGAGTTAGCCAATCAGATATTAAAGGAACACCTCTCTTTACAGGCAGATTATAGCGCTCTGCAGGGAATGCCGATAGGCTTAGGTGTAGAGGTGATACGCGCTCAAAGTCTATTAGAGGCAGCCCAGGAAACCGAGGACCCTTACGACCGGGAACATGTAACCCCTTTTCTTTACAAGAATCCCCAACGGTACTACTTACACCGTCCCTTAGTCGAATTAGCCTACCGGGGTAGATATAGAGTAACCGTAGACACAGAAGAAGATTACCAAAAGATCCGATCTCTTTACTCCCGTTTTCAAGATCCGGAACCCTCCCTCGCCACCCTTATGTCTTTCCTGCAAAAGGAGGCTTAGGAATGGGCTTACCTGTTTTACTCGTGCCTTCCCTGCGAAAAAACGGAGGATTAGGGCATTTGGTACGTATGATGCGTCTTGCCCTTTCCCTTAAGGAAAGAGCCTATCTGTACCTAGAACCTAAGCAGGGTGTGCACTGGTCCGAAGAGGAAGTACAATCCTTCTTTCCTGCTTTTCCTTTTAAAAAATTTTTAGAACGGGAACCCCAGCAAAAAAGATGGGATTGGGTCGTGTTTGACCGAAGGGAAACTTCTTTAGAGGAGTACCGGCAGCTACATATGCACGCACCTACCCTAGGGTTAGATGAAGGAGGAGAAGCAAGAGCCTACTGTACCTACCTGGTAGATACATTTCCCCGCCTTACGCGAACGCTCCTCCCCAATGTATATAATCCTAAGTTTGTTCCTATAGATTCTTGGCAGGGAAATGCTCAAGAGTCCCTAGAACGAAAAAAAATACTCCTAGCCTTTGGAGGAGAAGATCCCCTCGGGTTAACCGAAATAACTTTAAAAGCTTTGGTAGAACATGGGGGATTTTCAAGGGAAGAAATCGATGTCCTTCTAGGCCCTGCTCGATCGAGGGATTTTAAAGAAATCTGTAGTAAGCGGCTCTCTTCCCAATGGGAGAGTCGCTCCTACTTTACCCAATATCAATGGGTATTTACCTCCTTTGGCATCACTCCCTATGAAGTAATAGAGGGGGGTGCTGTCCCACTATTGGTAAATCCTACTCCTTACCATGAAAAGTTAGCCAGAGCAGCCGGGTTTTACAGTCTAGGGGTGGGTAGGGTGCTACCTCAAAAGCTTTCCCGGTGGAAAAAGAACCCTCAAATAGCCCTTCCCCCCTGGGCTAATTCTGAAAACGGCAGAAAGTCTGCATCGTTTAGTGATTATTTTTCCACTCTGACTCTAGATGTTTCTCCTTCCTGCCCTCTCTGCGGAAAGATTGAAAACCGAGCAACTCTTCGTTTTCCCAACCGGACCTATTTTTCCTGCTCCTCCTGCGGAATGGAGTACTCCCTTCCGGTTGGCAGTCCTAAAAAAGAATATACAGAAACTTACTTTTTCGAAGAGTACAAAAATCAGTATGGGAAAACCTATCTAGAAGATTTCCCATCCATTCAAAAGCAGGGTTTGCGGCGTCTAAAGGTACTAAAAGAATATACCACCTTAGAAGGTAAAACCTTACTAGATATTGGCTGTGCCCTTGGCCCTTTTCTAACGGCCGCTCAATCCGAGGGAATGATTCCCTATGGAGTGGATATTTCCGAAGAGGCGGTGCGGTATGTACAAAAAAAGTTACAGATTCCCGCTGTCCCGGGGGATATTTGTTCCCTAGATCCAGCAACTAACTTTGGGGTACGAACTTTCGATGTAATATCCCTCTGGTATGTACTAGAACATATTCCGAAACTCGGGAAACTGCTAGACTACTTAACAAAAGTGATTGCGCCAGGAGGATGGCTTCTGTTTGCTACTCCCAACAGCCGGGGTATCTCTGCTTGGGTATCCCGAGAAGAATTCTATCGTAATAATCCAATGGATCATGTAACCTTATGGAATCCTGTTTTAGCTAAAAAGATATTGGCTTCGTATGGTTTTATTCTCAGAAAAGTGGTAATACCAAATCCGCATCCGGAACGGTTCCCTCAGTTTGTTCAAAAAATATTGGGGGAAAAAGGATGCAAAACTATTGAGATTTTGTTTAAGTGGGGGGACACATTCGAAGGGTATGCACAAAAAATCTCTCATGATATTAGGGGCCGGGTTATTACAACTTCCCGCCATCCGAACAGCTAAGGATCTCGGTTGTAAAACCCTTGTGGTAGATGGGAATCCCTCTGCTCTGGGTCGCGCTGAAGCAGATGTATTCGAAGCTGTAGATCTAAAGGACTTAAATGGGTTAATGGAATGTGCCGGAAAATGGCAAACCCAATACGGACTTGATGGCGTATTTACCGCAGGGACAGATTTTTCTACTTCTGTAGCCTATCTTGCCGAACAGTTTCACCTTCCCGGCATCCCCTTCCAAACGGCCTTAAATGCCACCAACAAAGCCCGGATGCGCACACGCTTTAAGGAATCGGGAGTGCCCTCTCCGGCTTTTCTAGAGGTAGGCCTGGAGCAGGTATCCAGGTTAAAAGATTGGATCCCTGCTTTTCCCCTTGTATTAAAACCGGTTGACAACATGGGAGCTAGAGGGGTGGTGCGGGTAGATTCGATGAAAGAATTGGAACGAAGGATTCTAGAATCTTTTCAATATTCTCGATCAGGAAAGGTTATAGTTGAAGAGTTTATAGCTGGACAGGAGTTCAGTTTAGATGCCTTAATCTACAAGGGGGAAATACAAATTTGCGGGGTAGCGGACCGTCATATTCGTTTTTCACCCAATTTTGTAGAAGTGGGACACACGATTCCAACCCAGGCACCCCTAGAGATCCAGCGAGAGGTAGAAGGCGTATTTATTAAAGGGATACGGGCGCTGGGTATTCATACTGGAGCTGCCAAAGGAGATATTTTTTATTCTCCGCAAACAGGCGGTGTGGTGGGAGAAATTGCTGCCCGGCTGTCGGGTGGATACATGTCGGGTTGGACCTACCCATACTCCAGTGGGGTAAATCTGACAGAGGGGGCCATTAAAATTGCCTTAGGAGAACCACCTGGAGACCGAACCCCTCATCTCTCCTATACAGCTGCGGAGCGAGCGCTGATATCGATTCCGGGTCGGGTTATTGCTATAGAAGGAGTAGAGGAAGCCTCCAGAACACCTAATGTACGAGATATTTTTCTTCGGGTACGCCAAGGAGACAGGGTAGTATTTCCTACCAATAATGTGGAGAAATGTGGAAATATAATTGCCGCAGCTCCTACCCGAGCGCAAGCTGTACAGGCTGCGGAAGAGGCCGTAAGCAAAATAGCCATATTATTGGACCCCTTGGATGATGCCACAGAAGCTTTTCTTTTTACCTCTGAGTGGAAAGATGAACGGTCTTGCTTCCCCCTAGACACCGAGCTTATGAATCGTCTACGCACTCGCCCCTGGCAAGTCAATTCTCTATCCGATTCCCTTAAGGAACGGCTTTTTCCCGATTTTCCCCTGCCTATTCTTTTACCCCCTTCTTTAGAAAAAAGGACTAGTTGGAACTATGATTCCGTTCCCCATCTTTTAGAACGTCTCCGGTTCTACACTTCCCGCTGGCAGGGTTCTCCTTGGATAGGCCGATGGGTTCCAGGAGCCTTATTCTGGTATGTATTACTACGGGGGGGCTTACAGGGAGTAGTCTGGATGTTCGATAGGGTAACCCTATGTACAAGTTTAGAACAAGTAAAGGAGTTCCAGGA